>JACQBW010000007.1 GCA_016194305.1 Nitrospirota bacterium
AAATAGACCTGATAGCATTAGAGCGGAGAGGAGAATAGAGATCCCTCGGAGGTTATTCAAAAGGGGCTATAATAGCCTCTTCAAATATGACTTAACCAAGGAGGGATCCGATGAAATTATATTGCGGAATAGATTTACATTCAACCAATAGTTATGTGGTGGTGGTGTCGGAGGACTCAAAGATAGTTCTACGCCACAAATTCCCAAATCATAAAGATAAGCTCATTTCTGCGCTTGCTCCGTATAAAGAACAGATGATAGGTGTTGCAATCGAGTCTACATACAATTGGTATTGGCTGGTGGATGCGATGATGGAAGAAGGGTACAAAGTCCACTTGGCGAATCCCGCGGCGATGAAGCAATATCAGGGGATAAAACATCTAGATGACAAACAGGATGCGATTTGGCTGGCTCATTTGTTGCGGTTAGGCATTCTTCCAGAAGGATACATTTATCCAAGAGAAAGCAGAGCTCTTCGAGATTTACTTCGGCAACGGAGCCGGTTGGTTGTCCACAAGACTTCCATGAAACATACCCTGCAGCAGGTGTTTTGCAATCAAACGGGGATGGTTTTAACGAATACGTCCCTGACACGACTTAACGCAGAATCTCTTGAAACGGTTTTGAGGGAAGAAGATTTAGTTTATAACGGACGAAGCCAATTAATGGCCATTGATTTCTTAGGTGAGCAGGTCAAGGAGATTGAACGATATATCGAGAAAAAGATGGATGGGAAATATCCCTTTAGTCACCTGAGGACCATTCCGGGAATTGGGTTGATATTAGGCCTGACCATTGCTTTGGAAACGGGTCCTATTGAACGATTTGATTCTGCGAGTTCTTATGCTTCTTATTGTCGATGTGTTCCGACAGCGTACTGGAGCAATGAGAAACAAAAAGGTTCTGGAAACAAAAAGAACGGAAATAAATATCTCTCCTGGGCCTATTCGGAAGCGGCTAATTTCTCAATCCGGTATTGTAAAGAGGTCAAGGCTTATTATCAGCGTAAATGTGCCAAAACCTGTCAGCCGGTTGCTTATCGGGCGGTGGCCAACAAATTAGCCAAAGCCTGTTATTACCTGATGAAGAACAAAGTTTCATTTGACGTTCAAAGAGCGTTTTCTTCTTAAGAGTGGGGTTGAGGCAATTAAGCCAGATTTGGGGTTGGAGAAAAACCATCAGACCTGATTGGATGTTGCTTCAACCCTGTACAAAATAAATAAAAGAGATTTTGTTGATCTGCCTATACCATGAGCCCAAAGGGGTTGGCCCGAGGAAGATCGGAGCTATAAAACAATCTGACTGGACATGGGTATGGAACCGAATGATTTCTGGAGCAGTCCGAGGACTGTTTGGGCCTGAATACATGGATTCATATTATTCGGCCTAGATCCTGATGGGTGACTGGAGCAGATCATTTTTCAAAACAAATGACTGACTTCAAACCAATGAAACGAAGGCTGCAGTCACAAAAGACCTTTCTATAAACAGATCAAACGGGTTTTTAAATCAAAAAACCTGCGAGGAAGGACTTTTTTTCTCTTGATCCCCGCTCTAATGGGTGACCCTTTAAGGTCGGACTCGGACGCATTGCTTTAATTGTCTTTTTCTCATCGGGATGATAATAACCGCCCAGATCAACCGGCTTTCCTTGAGCGCCGATCAGTTCAGCCGAAATTTTAGCCTCATTTTCTTCAAGTTGTTTTGCGATTTTTGAAAACCGGGTCTGGAGGGCCTTGTCATCCGTCTGCTGAGCCAATGCCTGCGCCCAATACAACGTGAGATAAAAATGACTCCCTCGATTGTCAATTTCTCCCACTTTGCGCGAAGGCGATTTGTCGCTCTCCAAAAACTTGGCATTGGCCCGGTCCAGGGTATCTGCCAAAACTTTTGCGGTCGGATTGTTGGAAAATTTGCTGAGATGCTCCAGAGATGCGGCCAAAGCAAGAAATTCGCCGAGCGAATCCCAACGGAGGTAGCCTTCTTCCTGGAATTGCTGGACATGTTTTGGCGCGGAACCACCGGCTCCGGTTTCAAAGAGCCCCCCCCCATTTAACAAGGGAACTATCGAAAGCATCTTTGCACTGGTCCCGATTTCAAGTATCGGAAAGAGATCTGTCAGATAATCCCTCAGTACGTTTCCCGTGACTGAAATAGTATCTTTCCCTTCTTTTAAACGCTGTAGTGAAACCTTTGTCGCTTCCGCAGGAGTCATGATTCGAATATCAAGCCCTTTGGTATCGTGGCCTGGGAGATATTGGTTGACCTTTTTGATGATTTCCTCATCATGCGCCCTATTTTTATCCAGCCAGAATATTGCGGGAGATCCTGTGGCTCGCGCCCGGTTCACCGCCAGTTTGATCCAATCCTGGACCGGTGCATCCTTGGTCTGACACATGCGCCAGATGTCCCCTTCCTCCACCAAATGTTCCAGCAATGTCTGTCCTGACGCGGAAACCACCCGAATTTTACCTGCACCCTGGGATTTGAAAGTTTTGTCATGAGATCCATATTCTTCGGCCGCTTGCGCCATCAATCCGACGTTCGGAACACTCCCCATCGTTTTCGGGTCGAAAGCACCATTGGTTTTACAGAACTCAATGACTTCCTGATAGACCGTGGCATAGCTGCTGTCGGGAATCACGGCTTTGGTATCGTACGCCTTGCCATCGGGACCCCACATTTTTCCGGAATCGCGAATAACGGGCGGCAGGGAGGCATCGATGATGATATCGCTCGGAACATGCAAATTGGTTATCCCCTTATCGGAATTAACCATGGCTAGAGGAGGACGTTTCTGATAGACGGCCTGAATGTCTTTTTCAATAGCAGTGCGTTGATCTTCAGGCAGTGATTTTATTTTGACATAAAGATCTCCCAGCCCGTTATCGGGATCGACCCCCAATTTCTGGAATACCTCTTTGTATTTCTCAAAAACCTCTTTGAAATAGACCGAAACGACGTGACCGAAGATTTTCGGATCGGAGACTTTCATCATGGTCGCCTTGAGATGGACGGAAAAAAGAACCCCTTGCTTTTTTGCATCGTCAATCTGCGCCTCGATGAACTCACGCAACACGCGGCGGCTCATAAACGTCGCGTCGATGATCTCTCCTGCCTGAAGGGGAAGCTTTGGTTTCAGGACGGTAATCCCCCCGTCCTGACCGACAAATTCAATTCGTGCGTCGGTTGCCGCTGAAAGCGTTGTTGATTTCTCGTTAGATCTGAAGTCTCCCCTTGTCATATAAACGACGTGAGACTTCGAGTCACGGCTCCAGGGCCCCATCTTGTGTGGATGCTTTCTCGCGTAATTTTTGACCGAAAGCGGCGCGCGACGGTCCGAGTTCCCTTCCCTTAGTACCGGGTTGACAGCGCTCCCCTTAATTTTGTCGTAACGGGTCTTAATCGATTTCTCCTGGTCGTTTTTGGGATCTTCCGGATATTCGGGCAGCTTGTAACCCTGACTCTGAAGCTCCTTAATGGCCGCCTTCAACTGAGGCAGGGAGGCGCTCACATTGGGAAGTTTAATCATATTCGCCTGGGGGGTCTTCGCAAGTTCACCCAATTCGGCAAGATCATCCGGCTGTCTTTGATTCTCGGTCAGCAATTCAGGAAAAGACGAGAGGATTCTCCCGGCAAGAGAAATATCTTTCAATTCCAGTGCCACACCTGCGGCAGCTGCAAACGCGTTGACCATCGGCAGAAAAGAGTAGGTTGCCAACATGGGGGCTTCATCCGTCTTGGTATAAAAAATTTTAGCGAGTTTTGACATCTTGGTTCTCCTTACCTGAGCAATATTAAAATGACTTATTTTACCCGCCCGTCTGAACAAAACAGGCGCGGAAGATTTATTTTTACTACACTGGATCCGCTGAAGTCAACGGGTTCCACCTTGATCTGAGGAACTTTCCAAAATGGGGGTCAAGACCGGATGGAAGGACGTTTTTCCCGGTTAAAAATCTACTTTTTGAGACTGAGTAAATAGGCGGTCAATTCTTCGAGATCCCTGTCCGGAAGCCGGACCGCAGGCATAAAAGATCCGGGAGATAAGGATTGCGGATCTTTAAAATGCGCGATGAGCCATGCCTTATCCCGCTTATCCCCTTCGAACGAGAGGTCGGGTCCTGCCATGCCACCTTTCCCCTGGATCCGGTGGCAGCCTGCGCATGCCATTTTCGCATAGATCCCTGCTCCCCGAACAAGGACGGGGTCCGTCACCGGGATTTTTGAAGTTTCCCGAATGGAAAGACCCAGCATGATAAAAATAAAGATGAGGAGAAGTACACCCGATCCAATGGCAAAAGGACGCTGAACGGGAGCGCGATCCCGGTTCCGGCCCAGAAAAGGAACCGCGAATAAAAAGCCAAAAAAAATCAACGGGATGATAAAGGTGGCCACTAATTCCCAATTTCCCTCGAAGTATTTGAGAAACTGATAATAAAAGAGAAAATACCACTCGGGAACGGGCCGAAAGGTGGTATCGGACGGATTGGCCCTGTCACCCAGATGGGCAGGGAAATAGTTCGCCAGGACCATTAACAGGGCAAAAAGTGCGCCCATGGCGACGGCGTCCATGAAGACCTGCTTTGGATAAAAAGGTTCCGAATGGGACTTTGCCTTCTCATTATCCCAGGGTCCTGCGGCACCAACTCTTCGCAAAATAAAGAGATGTAAGGCCACCAGAGTCACGATAGTCCAGGGGAGAAATAGCGTATGAACGGCAAAAAAGCGGCTGAGCGTGAAAGCGCCCAGATCGGATCCACCCCTGAGGATTCGCGACAGGGATCCACCTATTCCAGGAACGGTTCCCGCCAGGTTAATGCCGACTTGAGTCGCCCAATACGCTTTCTGGTCCCAGGGGAGAAGATAGCCCGTAAATCCAAATACCAGTACCAGCATAAACAGGCAAACTCCGACAAGCCACATCATTTCTCGGGGAGCTTTATAAGCACCATATAAATAGACCTGTAACATATGAAGCCCGATCATCACCATCATTGCGCTTGAGCCCCAATGATGAAGACCGCGAATCAAAGATCCAAACGGAATCTCGTCTTGAATATATCGGACTGAATCATAAGCATGGTCAGGTGTTGGCGCATAATAGATGGCAAGAAGACTTCCGGTAATCGCCTGAAGCACAAAGAGAAATAACGTCACGCTTCCAAAAATATAGATCCAACTGGCGCCCCCGGGTATCGCCTCGTCAAGCAAATGATGAAGAACCGGGGGGAGGTTGAGACGCCGCGAAATCCAGTCTGCGACTTTTCGCATTAGATCTCCTGTTTACCGGATAGTCCTGTCTTGAATTCTTTATAAAGGATAAAGAGACGGTCGTCTTTAATCTGAGTGGGAAGGGTATCCAGGGGTCTTGGAGCAGGGCCCGAAAGGACCTTACCCTCCATATCATAAACACTGTTATGGCAGGGACATATGAAATTTTTTTCCTGATCGTCCCAGTGATAGCCGCAGCCGAGATGGGTACAGAGCGGCGAATAGACGACGACCGGGCCTTCCGGCTTTCGAAAGGCCCAGACGGTTTGAACGGAATTTGTTTTCATCCAGCCCGATGAAAGGGTTCGGTTGATTTGAAATTCTTTTGGCTGATTGACCGGGATACGGTCGAGGGGTCCCATCTCTGCCCAGGCTTCTTCCTCTTTCTTGAAAGCGTGAAGCAGGGTATAGCCAAGAATCGGGTAAGACAAGCAGGCCGCGATCGCACCCGCAATGAGCGCGATCATTTTTCCAAAAAAGGATCTTCTTGTTACCTCATCCATGGAATTCCAGCAACTATTTTTTCGCGCCCAGAACGGCGTCCTTGCAAGCCTTGGCGACTCGAAACTTCAAAACTCTTTTTGCCGGGATCTTAATGGCGGCTCCGGTTTGAGGGTTACGGCCCATTCTTGCTTTCCGGTTGACCACGACCAGTTTACCGAGACCGGGAAAGGTAAAAGCGTTTTTGGCCTCTTTATAGGCGAGGCTCGTTAATTCAACAAGCATTTCATTTGCCTGTTTTTTGGTGACCTCGAGTTTTTTTGCAAGTTGATCGAGAATTTGTGATTTGGTCAACGGTTTAGACATGGGTGACGCCTCCTATGATTTATAAGATTAGTTTTTTCTATTTAAAGATGACGGAAATTACCGATCTTTATCTCATTTCAGGAATAAAAAGGCAATACATTTGTTTCGTCAGATCATATCATTTTTTATTCTATCCACCCGCCCGCCATTGTGATAAAATTCTCTTGATTTCAGTTTCACTTTCAGTTCGTAAAGGATTCCGGTGACTTTACTAAAATTCCTGTTCGCGTTCTGCTTCATGGTTCTATTCTCTCCAAATTCGGACGCGGGAGACCATCAAACCCTTGCCGAGATCTGGCTGGCCCCGGTTCATAAAGATGACGCCGATGGGATCAAGTCCGCATTAAAGAAACATCAGATTGACCGGGTCACCATTCAATTCGTGATGATCGGCACACCCGGCGCGGTCGTCGCAATCGGAAGGAACACCCCTGCGGAAGGGGGCCGCATGGCCATTCAGCTCGCAAGAATTTATAATCGGAAAAAGATTGAATTTCTGATTCCTGAAGTCCTTGTCCCTGAAAATTATGTCGCGGTCGGGACTTCCGCGTATGACGAATCGGCGCTGGTTCCGGTCAGCAGCGAAGACGTCCTTCGGCTAGCTGATCCCTCGCTTTCTGATGAAGCCTTTCATTCTCTTTACCAAAAACTGACTCACGGGGATCAACCTTTCAAAAAAGATTACCAGAGAAAATTCAACAATATCCGTTGAACCGTCATCGCCTGCTGAATACTTTAATCCTTTCCCTAATCTTTTTCATTCACGCCCCTTCGCCCCTATCCGGCACCGAGCTCGAACCAAAAATGGTGCTTGTCAAAGGGGGTTGCTTTGAAATGGGAAACCGGTCTGACGAGGACCTCCCCGGAGCAAAACCTCTCCACACAGTCTGTCTGGGGGATTATTTTATCGGAGAGTCGGAAGTGACGCAGGATCTTTGGGTCAAAACGATGGGAACCGATCCCTTCGCATTTTTCAGATCACCGGATCGCCCGGTGGAAGAGGCCAGCTGGGAGGACGCACAGTTGTTCATCCGAAAACTGAATACGGCCACAAAAACACATTATCGTCTCCCGACAGAAGCGGAATGGGAATTTGCGGCGAGAGACCGGGGCAAGAATCAGCGGTGGTCAGGAACAGACGATCCGAAGCAGGCGGGCCAATATGCCTGGTTTTCCGATAACGCCAAAAGCACGACTCATCCCGTCAAGGAAAAGAAGCCGAATGAATTGGGACTCTATGATATGAGCGGAAACGTTTGGGAATGGGTCGAGGACCGGTATGACGAAAATTACTACACCAAAAGCCCCAAGGAGAATCCCAAAGGACCACTAAAAGGAAGGTATTTCGTGCTTCGAGGAGGCTCCTATAACAGCAAAATCGATTCGATCCGCGTCGATTACCGGTTCAAGGATTCGCCGGACAAACGATTTAACTATTTTTGCGGTTTCAGGCTCGCACTCTCCCCTCCCGAAAAATAAAGCGGCCCGCCCGTGCTTTAGGTCACCGCTGAATCAAAATTGTCGGTTTCGGCATTTTTGAAGGAATCAGCGCTGTATCAAAACGATAGCCGGTTTGAAGATCGTGATAAGGGACGACGACATCTTTCGAACTAAAAACAAAGAGGTCTCTCTTCTCTTCACCCGGCGCTATTTTAACCCGGTGTACCACAGGGGTCATTAATGGATGCCAGGCAATTACATCATATTCCCCCGGCGGAATATCTCCAATCGAAAAACTTCCCTCTTCACCCGTCACGGAAAAATAGGGATTTCCGATCGCGATGCCCCAGTTCTGCATATAAGAATGGACTCCGCACTGTACCCGGAAAATATAGTGATTGGGACGAAACCGGATCTCCTTGATTTCGGTTGAATTCGGAAGCATCGGTTTATTAAACATGGCAAAGGTGTAATCGTCTTTCAAGGTGTAGGTCTGTACATCATGGACAATCGGATCTTTGCTTTCGATCTTAATAGGATGATTGTTCCTGACCGGAGCGACAAAGGGATCGATCAGACAATTTTCGATTTTAAGTTCCGGCGTATAATTGAATGCCTTCCCTTTTGAAACCCCGACAAACAAGACGACCACATTTTTAAATTCTCCTTTGTCAGAGACATGAAATTCCCTCAACAGACGATCTCCATTTCCATCGGAAATGGTGCCGCAAAATTCCATATTCGGAAAGGTAATCAAATGAAACCTCCGGGGAGGAGGCACCACACCCGATAAGGTGACTTTTCCCGAGTATGTTCCCGCGTCTTTCACAAGGGTCTCTTCATAAGCCCACGCTTGAAACCGATTATCGGGTAACAAAAATGCACTCATAAACAGGAGCGTTCCGCAAATGACACCCGTCAATTTAAACATAGTCTCTCCTCCCTTTCCTGCAGCGCTTCGCATTTAAATTTCTTCAGAATTCATTCCGCCATCCGATCAGTTTGTGGCCGCAGACTCTTTCTTCTTCTTCACAGCAGGTTTCAGCTTCAACAATCGATCAAGATATTTTTTGGCCTCAAGATGGTCAGAATCAAAATCCAACACATGCTGAAACGCCGATATGGCAGACTCTTTGAGTTCATCCCGTTCTTGAGGGTCCTGGCTTTCGCCCGCAAGGAGAACTTCGGATTTACCCAGCATAAAATAGACGTCGGAAGAGCGTTGATTAATCTGCGATAAAAGAGCGTACTCTCTTACCGCATCCCGGTACTGGCCCCGCTCAAAATAGACCATCGCCAGTTTTGCGCGAATTTTCGATTCATTCGGATCCGCATCCAGCAGATATTTCCATTCTTTGATGGCCAATTCGATCTCCCCTTGCTTCTCGTAGATCAGGCTTAGATTGTATCTCGCCTCTTCAAATGAGGGATCCAGCCGAAGCGCCTCCTCATACTCTCTTCTCGCGGGACGATACTCCTTCCGATTGTAGTAGACATTTCCCAGCCCGGTGTGAATCACCGCAAGATGAGGGGTTAATTTATTCGCCGCCTGATACGCCGCAAGCGCCTCACTGTCTCTTCCAAGGCGATAAGTTGCGTGCCCCAGGGAGATGAGCGGATGTTCATCTTTTGGAGAGAGTTGAGAAGCCATTTTGAATTCGGCTGCCGAATCGGCCAGTTTACTCCCCTCCATATAGAGCCTCCCCAGCCAGTAATGGAGTGCTGGGCTCTTAGGATTCTTTGCCACGAGTTCCTGGTATAATCTGATCGCTTTTAAACCTTCACGGTTCTGGGTGTAAGTCAAAAACAGCGCCTGATGGAATTTATTGGACTCCAGGTTCAGTTCTACAGCCCGCGTTAACTCTTTCATCGCTTCTGGAAAGCGCCGTTGTTTGTTGAAATCCATCCCCGTGCTGAAATGCTTTTCGGCCTCATCCTGGTCTAACGCCAGGACTTCAAAAGAAACCGCATTAAGAATCATCAGCGTACAGACAATATTTCTCAAAAAAATGATGATCAAACTCTATTTTCCGCTCTCCGGTCCCGAGCAATACGGGGGGGAACAGTCCCTGAGATTTTCATGGTGATGCGCTTCCGGGCCAATCCGGAATTTTTCCTGTATTTCGTAATTGGAATGCCGGATATCAGACGAATCAAATTCAAAATCAAGCGTGACGGTTTCATTGGATGCGATCGTAATTTCTTTTTCCACCTGTTTAAAATGAGGATGCCAGGCCGTAACTTTATATCTTCCCGCAGGAATCTGGTCAATACGAAAGAGGCCGCTTTTCTTGGTTCGATCATAGTAAGGATTGTCGACCAGATAGCCCCAGGTCTGCATAAATTCATGCATCCCGCAGATCATCTGGGCAATTCGCTTGCCGGGTTCCAGATGAATAATGCCCCCGTTTGCCTTGTCTGAAATCGGAATAGGAAAATTCAGGACGATATCCCCTCGTTCACTTTGAAATACTTGTCCATTATGAATGATCGGGTCCTTGTTCACGACGGAGATTGTCTGGTTGTTTCGGATGACATCGACGGCCGGATGAACATGACTCAATTTTCCATTCGTAATTTCATACTGCTCATTGTCCGGGACGTTGGCCGGGTGAAACATGCAGTCGACCGCCATAAATTCGGCATTGATTTTCTGAAAGGGTTTACCGGCCTTCACATCCTGAATTGCAATCACCGTGTCCTGCAGTCCCTTTTCAGGACCGACGATGAATTCGTTGACCACAACATTCCCCTTCCCATCGGAAATCTTTTTGCAAAAGTTTCCAAATGGATAGAGAATCAGTGGAAAGGCCCTGGAATCCGGAACCGGACCCTTGAGAGTGACTTTGCCTGTTAGATTACCTCCCAGGACGACAGGAATGTCCCGGTACTCTGAACCCTTGACTGCATCTGGAGCAAGCCAGGCCATCCATAACAATATTCCGGCCAGACCATACATGAATACTTTCATCGCTTTACCCTTTTTTAAAAAATTAGGCAGGGGGATTGACGCTTCCCACCTGCCTAAAGTTGTTCATAAATCGTACATCCAAATTTCCTATTTTGACTGCTCCAGCATTGTAACAGGAACGGAACCCGCCGGGTGTGCCGGTGGTTCTTCTGCTGTTTTGGGATTCATCATTCGGCTCCCCGCATTGATCGGAAGGAGACTCTTATCCCCAACCGGCAGGACTCTGAGATATCCCCATTGTCCGGCTTCCGCGTAAGGCATACGGTGATTCTGCCAGACATAGGTTCCCGGTAGATGGAAAGGCCCACCTGCTCCTTCTTTAATAAAGACATCCAGATTTTCAGAGCCACCAAACTGCATTGAACTCATCATATCCGCACCTTCCATATTCGGCTTCAAGGGCCATTCGTGGCCTTCCATGCTAAATATCTGGTTTTGTTCGTCATAAGCACCGAAAACATGTATCCGAACAGGGTCGCCGGCATGGGCCGTGATGGTCGGCGTGACCGGATCCTTCTCATCGGTGACACAGGCGGTGAAGAGATTTCCCGCTTCACAACCTTTGTCCTGCCGCCAGCTCCAAGGTTCTATTCTGTAATTCACGCCTGCCAAACCAGCAATATGCTGAAGATAGGGCATGAAAGAAGTACCAATAATATTGTCTTCATCCTGGAAAAAGAGCGACGCATCGCGGTAATCCGCTTTGTCATAATTTTCTGGTAAAGACCTGTCCACGATGACATCGACATTCCATGAATTCTTTAGACTGACGTCTTCGCCCGTTTTTGGATCGCGATAGGTCGAACCTCTCGGTCCGACGATGATTCCTCCAAAAAGACCATCTCGTACGTTGTTGAGAATATTTCCCCAATCGTAGACGATCGCCGCGGTTTCACCATATTCCGCCGGAGCAAAATAGGTATAGGTACGATGTTCTCCCGGACCAATCGTCTGGTCTCCTGGATTCAGTCCCACGTTCACTCCTTGCGAGTCTTTTGGGTCGAATGCAAGCATATCGGCACTGAATGATGCCCGGCCGGCCTTCAATTCATTTTTAAGATTGATCTTGATGCAATCGCCTACATTAACATGAAGCGTCAATGGCATCGGCTGATAATCCGAGGAGACTTTACTCTTTTCTCCTTCCAGCATAAAGATCTTCCCCTTCGGATTCGAAACCTGTAGTTTCCGGTCAAAATCTACTTCGATCATATCCGGAGCCAGATTGTTGAATTTTAGCGCACGATCAACCGCAACCACGTTAAAGGTCTTAACGGGCGCATCCGCAGGACAGACCGAAGCGGCAGACTGAGGAATTTCTTCATGTCCCGGAAGCGGTTTCAAATCATCCGTTTTCTTGTCCAATACCCGGATAATTCCCCAGCTCCCTTCCGAAAGATGAGACGCTCTGCCATTATAGTGGAGATAGTCCCCCGCCATCTGCTGGGCGCCACCGGCCCGAGTCACCAGGTCGTACCGTTCGGCAATGCCGACATGATAAGCATTCCTCAAATCGGAATATTGCGCATAACGTTCCGTTCGAAAGGCATGTCCTGATACGTGCCAGGTATGCGTTTCATTCATCATCACATGAAGGAGCCTGAAAACAATTGGATCTCCCAAATAGGCCTTGAGCAAAGGGGTCGCAGGGTCCTGATTATGGTGCGCCAGACTTGAAAAGACCATGGAAGGGTCCTTGTTATCAAGCAAGCGCCTTGCCAAAGACTCGGTTCGGAAGAAGATTCCCCCTCCCGTCGTATGGGTGCCTCCGTTCAGCATCGTGTGGGAAACCATGTTCAGGTCATCCGGCATGGTAAAGGAGATCGTCTGGCCTGCATCAATCGATGCCTTGACTGTCTGACCTGGGGGGTTCCCTTCGGTGACCACCTGAGCTGTATAGGGAACGGTGTCATGCATATGAACTACCATCTCCCGGAAACTTCCCTTGGTATTGTAACCGACCGTTTCCGTCGTATGAATGTCGGCAATCGGACCGCTTCGAATCTCTTTTCCGGTCTTCGGGTCATGATAAGTCGAACCGACCGGTTCTATGATCATACTTCCTACCCCGCCATGAGGCCAGGTTGTCGCACCCAATGCGTGATCATGCCAGAAAACTGTACCAAGATCCGAATCAACCCAATAACGATACCGAAGATATTCGGCCGAAGCGATCTCTCCCTTTTTGTGGGAATACTTTAAAGGCTCCGTAAAAGTGATCGTATCCCCCTCCATTGATTTGATCCAACGAACTTCCACTGTTTTGACTTCATGCATGCCGATCATAATATCGGCACCGACATGAAATTTCGTGGCTCCCTCTCCCATCTGCACCTTAATACTGGAAGCACCCGCTTTTGCATCGTCGGTCAAAAGACCGTTCATGGGGGCCGGCATCCCCTTGTGTTCTTTTTTTCCAATCATGGTAAAAGGACGCACCGACTGTTCGTATGAATATCCAGTCATGACACCGTCAGACGACTGATTGTCAAATTGGATAAAATGGGGATGAATATTGATTTTTGACATCTGAAAATTCGTGGTGTCATTGTCATTCCATTCGCTTTTCAAGATCACATCGACGCAATCGTAAACATTGGCACGATAAACCAGCGGTCTTGCCAATTCAGGATTGGATCTTGCCGCCGCCTCTTCCTCATGAAGAACATATATTGTCCCATGCGGATCGACAACCGGTTTCTGACTTCCTAGCGCTGTTCCAAGCATGATCGGCGTCTCAATAAAGTGAATGGTATACTGCTTCCGACCAGCTCCTTCGGGACAGAGGCTCCATTTCCCCTGTTCACCCGGCTTTGCCGGCAGTGAAGTCTCTTGTCCCAAAGAACCCTCGCTTCCCGGGTCTGTCGATAGCGCGCCTGTGTTTTTCGCCACATGGAACGGCTCTAACCAGGGCGCCGGACCATGATGCCGTGCAAAGGGGACTCTCTTGCCGAAATGCGGCTTGAAATGCGGCCACGCCAACTTCCCTGTTTTTTCCTCAAAGAGTAATGGGGGCCTTTTCCCGGGCATCGGAGATTTATATTTTGGAAAGGGAAACGCCCCGGTCGCCTCCGTTTCACCCATGGCTTTATTACCATCCCAGTTCCAGTCCCATACCGTCGCGTCATAGGCCTCGATCTGACCCTTCTCATCTGCGGTGTGGCCCGGTTGACCGGCAGGAGGGAGCATCATCTTGACCCACTCTTTAATAGAGATATCGGGGACTTGCTTTGACCAATCGGTTTTGTCAGCAGTGATATGCCATTTCTTGTTATACCAATCCACCGTCTTATCGACCAGTTTATCCGACGTCACGGGTCCTTTCATACGCCCTTTCCGATCCGGAAGTTCTTGAAGCGGAGGCATGATATCTGTGCTGCCAAAGGGATAATTTCCGGACTGAAGCGTATTGTAGACACGCCAATAGGTCCACATTCCGGAGACATAGTGATGCGCGACATGACAGTGCATCAAGAAATCGCCGGCCAGTTGTTGACAGAGGCCCGATCCGCACTCAACTTGCAGATCAAGCGCTTCAGAAGGTCCGATCACCGCAACATCGACACGGTCCGAAGTGGTACGAATCACCGGATATTTCATGGGTCCGTCCGTCCCCGCATTCAACAGTTCATCCCCTTTGCCATCTGCCTTCGGCTGACGAAGCCATCGAATCGTCCCTCCATGGGGATGATGCGAATGGAAAACTTCTCCTCCGCCATGAATGAGGCGATATTTTGCCGGATCACCCATGTAGGATCTCGGTAGCGCGGTAGGGGGATCCCCAAAGGTATAGGCATTGTAGGCATGGGATTCATCTTCAAAATGGAAATATTTCTCCTGCTGCGCCAGGTTGTTCAATCCAAACGGTTCGCTTCGAAAGTTGATCGCACGGGCCGAAGGACGATAGGAGTCTGAGTTCGGATCGCGCTGAGGGATCATCTCACCATGGCGGTTCAATGGTCGGAAAGATTCATCCCCGATTTCATGATAATAAATGGTAAACTCTCTGAAATCATGGGCCATGGGATATCTTTTCTTGTCAAAGGCAATCATCATCTGCCAGCCGCTCTTGTTCCCCTTACCCGTAATCGGGTCAAGATAGATCGCCCCCATCGGTTCCACCATAAAGGCACCGATCATCCCGAGGCTGCTCGATTCGCGTCCGACATGGCTGTGAAGCATGTGGGCCCCTTCCTGTTCGTCTGGACGGATATACCATTATTGATACAATCACCCTGGCTTCCACGAATTGTAAGGGGTTGAATTAAATTAGTTTGTTCTCCATTGTCCACGGCACCTGGATCGTTGTCGTGGGCCCTCGCTTCTTTATTCTTTTTCTCTTCTTCTCTTACTTTTTGAAGATTTTCAGTCAGCACATACATAAAACCAGGATGATAATCGCCCCATTGATTAAGAGTAATCTCGACATTAATCGCGGTCACGTCAAATTCTTTTTTAAGTGCGCCAGCCGGACAATGGCCTCCGCCTGTCACCGTTTCGCTCACCGTTCCAGGTCCAAGAAAGAAACTACGGTCCATTTGCTGCATCGTGGACATTTCCTGAAAGGGTCCCGCAGCATGCTCTTTATGTTTCCCGCCCGAGATTTCTTCCATCAATTTGTTCATGGCAGCGTCAATCTTTGCCGAATCGCCGCTTTTACCTTCATAGGATTCCTCCTGCTCGATCTGTTTCTTCAATTTAACCTGCCAGGATGAATCTTCTTCGGCCGCCGTCGCAACAACCTGATGGTGATGTTCTTCTCCTGCAAGGGCAATTCTTACCGCAAGCGGATTTGTCAACCCGGATAGAAACATCAATAAAGCAATAATCGGGAACATTCTGCTCAAGAGCCCGCTGATCATAAAATTCTCCTCTCCGTTAAAAACTTTTTGATCTTGTTCATAATATGATTCGTCGGTTTCCGAAAAATGAAAGCATTCAGGGATCTGTTCGTATCAATCATGTTGTAAAGATTTTATTAAAAAACGCATTTAACAGAATTTGCTTCAAAATATCAAGACTTTTTTTATCTGATCTGCTCTTTTTGTTTTCGGGGCTCTGAATGGAAAGGGAATGAATGTATCGACTGTCGGAGGGGAATGATATCGTCTTTTCAGGAAGTGGAGAGATGTTCTGATTCAGTTCGATGTTGACGCATTTTATTATAAAGTGTCGCCCGGCTGATACCGAGAAGTTTGGCAGCCTGCGTTCTATTTCCATTCGCCTTTTTCATCGCAATCGCGATTCTTTCTCTTTCCAGGATCTGAATCGCAAAATGAGTGGATTCCTGAAGCGGATCGATCGATTCGTCTTCCGCCGACCGCTCGCTAAATAGCGCTTCCAGTCTGATTTCATTTCCGGGGCTGATCAATACCGCTCTTTCTATGACATTTTCAAGTTCGCGGACATTTCCGTGCCAGGGATAATCCATGAGAATCTTCATGACCTGAGGCGAAATCAGTTTCGGCAATAATGCGTTGTGTTCGCAATATTTTTTTATAAAATGATCCACCAGAAGAGGGATATCCTCCTTGCGTTCCTTGAGCGACGGAAGAAGGACCGGAACGACCGCCAGGCGATAATACAGATCCTCACGGAAAGTCTTCTTTTTAACCCCCTCCCGAAGGTCTTTATTGGTTGCGGCCACCACCCGGACATCGACATGAACGCTTTTGTTGCTCCCTACCGGTTTAAATTCACTCTCCTGGAGAACTCTCAGAAGTTTGGATTGAAAGGCGATCGTGGTATCGCCAATTTCATCCAGCAGGAGCGTCCCGCCATCCGCCTCTTCAAACAGACCTTTCTTATTGCTAATCGCACCTGTAAAAGAACCCCTCACATGACCAAACAATTCACTCTCCAGGAGCGTTTCAGGAAGCGCGCCGCAGTCTACCGTCACAAACGGGCGTTCTCTCCGGGGGGAATTAAAATGTATGGCTCGAGCGATCAACTCTTTACCTGTTCCCGATTCTCCATTGATTAATATGGTCGTATTGCTGTACGCCACCATTTTGATCATTCTAAAAAGGGATCGCATCCGGGGGCTTTGTCCGATAATATCCTTAAAATCCTTGTTCACTTCCACTTTTTCTCGAAGCTGTTCCACTTCCAGTTTCAGATGATAGATTTCGAGCGCTTTCTTGACGACCAGCTTGACTTCGTCGTTATTAACCGGCTTGGTCAGGTAGTCAAACGCCCCTTCTTTCATCGCAGAGACCGCCGTATCCACCGTTCCAAAGGCAGTCAACAGGATTACCAGCGTGTTCGGTGCTTTCTCTTTCACTTTTTTAAGGAGTTGAATGCCGTCCATACCCCCCATTTTCAAATCAGAGATGACCAGATCAAACGGATCTGTCTCCAAACGCCTGACCGCCTCTTCTCCTGACGAAGCGCTCTCGACCTGATACCCCTCTTTTGCCAGAATCTTTTTAAAGAGAGCTCTCATATTCGGCTCGTCATCAACGACCAGAATTCGGTCAGCGGATGGAAGATTTCTGGTATTCATTTTTCCACTTCCTTCTTTTTGACAGGAAAATAGAGATAGAAAATCGTCCCTTTTCCCGGACTGCTTTCAACGGCCATCCTGCCCCCATGTCCCTTCATGATACTTTCGCAAATGGATAATCCAAGTCCCATCCCTTTCGTCTGCTTGGTTGTAAAAAAAGTGCGGAAGATTTTAGGAAGATCATTCGGTTGGATGCCGGATCCTGTATCTTCGACCCTGATGACCACTTCGTTGGATCCCGGCGCCAGACCATGTCCGCGGATCTCTTCTCGATCACTCTGATCAATCTCTCCGCCTACGGTCAATTCCCCCCCATCCGGCATGGCTTCAATCGCGTTAAAGAAAAGATTCACCAGGACCTGCATCACCTGCTGGGGATCCGCCCAGATCTGCGGAAGTTCATCCTGGGTTGTAACGGAAGTCTGAATCTTTTGTTTGAGAGCTTGTCCCGAAATGAGATCGACGGCTTTGCGAATCACCTGGGTGACATCCACCTCGGCAAACTGGGAGGGAGTCGGTCGTCCGAATTCCATCAAATCCCGCATGATTTTCTTGCAGCGGCGGGCCTCTTCTTCGATAATTTTCAGGGAATGATAACGGGGATCACCCGGGTCGACTTCCGTCAACAGGTCCTGGGTAAAACCGAGAACAATCCCGAGGGGATTATTAAATTCATGGGCAATTGAAGCGGCCATCTCTCCTATCGAGACCAGTCTTTCGGAGCTGATGAGCTGTTGCTCCATCTCCTTTTCACGCGTGACATCTTTCGCGATTTCGACCACCCATTTCACCGCTTTCCCGGAGTCATTCCGATCGGTCTTCACCGGCATGAGGAGCAGTTCCTCAAAACAGGCTTCCCGGGTTTGAACGTTCTGATCTTTAAGCAGCACAAAACCGGCTTCGCCCCGTTCAAATGTTTTTAGCGCGGGACAGTAAGTACAGGGCTCCTCCTTATTATAAAAAACCTGATAGCATTTCCCGCCATTTTCATGGTAACCCCGTATTCCGTTCGGACTGCGACGTGCCGCCGCGGAATTAATATAAAGGACATTAAACTGATGATCAATGATTTCAATCGCCTCCGGGAAACCATCCAGGACAGCCTGAAACAGCTGTTCCCGCTCTTCCAGGACTCGAAGACGTTCAATCAAATTCTGATCTTTTGAATGCGGCATAAATTAATCCTATTCCCTTGAAAAAAGGAAGTCAATATCATTTCAATGTCGTGAAATCAAAGTAAATATGGCGCTGGAATTTTTCGGCTGGGAAAGGAAGGCGTCTAGTTTGAAGCTTTGGCTTCCTGGAGCTTTTCAGACGGGAATTTTATCTTTTCGACTTTGACCTTGACAATTCTTCTGAGATCCATGTCGACAATGGTAAACTTGTAATCTCCAAACTGGATGATTTCACCCCCCCGGGGCATATTCTGAAGCTGGGAGAGGACAAATCCCCCCAGCGTCTCGTATTCTCCCGACTCCGGAATTGGAAGCTTATAATCCATATTGAGGTCCCGGACCGATAATGAAGCATCAATCAACAGGGAGCCGTCTTTCAGACGTTCGACCGGCTTCTCTTCTGTGTCATATTCGTCGCGAATTTCACCGACAATTTCTTCGATCAGATCTTCCATCGTCACGAGTCCTTCTACACTTCCATATTCATTGATGACGATCGCCATCTGCATTCTCCTTCTCTGGAGCTCCTTTAAAAGATGGCTGACTTTCATCGTTTCAGGCACAAAATAAGCGGGATGAAGCATGTTTTTTAAAATGAGCGGCTGTTTATTCGCGAGAGATTCAAAGATGTTTTTATAATTGAGGAGCCCAATGATATCATTGATCCCTCTCTTAAAGACGGGGTACCTTGAAAATTTATGCTCGGCGGCATATTTGAGGAGTTCCTCTTCCGATGTATTCAGATCAAGCGCATGAATTTTGGGCCTGGGAATCATGACTTCTTTGACTGAGATATCGGTAAATTCGAATACCGAATGGATAAGTTCCTGCTCGGTCTGGTCGATCAAGCCCTGTTCACGGCCCTCTTTTAACATCAGTTTGATTTCCTCTTCCGAACCATGGGTATTCTCGATAATATTCTTCGATATTTTGAAGGGACGCAGTACGATTCTTGACGAGTAGGTGAGCACTTTCGCCAGTGGAAGAAAGATTTTATAAAGTATATCCATGGGCTTGGCCATGGCAAGCGCAATCTTGTCCGGATATCGAAGTGCCAGGGATTTGGGAACTAACTCTCCCAGTGTGAGTGAAAAATAAGAAACAAAAACAACAACAACGGCGACCGAAAGTCCCTCACTGACCTTCTGGATTGCAGGATTGGGTATCGCCTGGAACAGGGGTTTCAGAACTTCGACCGAGATCACGCCGCCGATCGCGGCAGCTGTCGAACTGATAATGGTCAGTCCGATTTGTACGCTTGCCAGAAATCTCTCCATGTCCTTATGAAATGAGTGGATGATGATCGCACTTCGATCTCCATCCTCGGCCTTTTTCTTAATCTGAGCTTTCCGGGCGGCAATAATAGCGATTTCTGTACAGGAGAAAAATCCACTCACCAGGATCAAAATAAAAATAATGCTCAGATCTAAACCCAAATGACTCATTCTCTTCTCCTCTGACACGCGGATACCCGACGAAATTTAGAATAACATAGTTCCCGGATTGTCACAAGCCCGATTTATTAACATATCATTTACAATAAAATTGTTTGTTTTCTTCCTGACGCCCTCTCAATTTGATTTCGATTGACATTTTTTCATGATTAAGATAAATTGTACCTTATTCCGATGGGATTAATAAAGATTGAAAAAGAGCGAAACAATTTCAATCTGCCGCACAAGGATCCTTGCCTGGAGTCTTACTTAAGAGTAAAATAAATAGAATGGCTTCAGAAAGGACCCCCGGTCTCAATTTAAATCAGAAATGATTTAAAACCATCTTTTATATCCATTTTTCTGCAAGGAGTGTGTGTGGACTTACATCATCGAAACGACGAAATTATTGAAACAGATATCCTCATCATCGGTGGCGGCACTGCGGGCTGCCTGGCCGCAGTCGAAGCGAAAGAAATTAACCCTGCCCTCTCCGTGACGATTATGGAGAAGGCCCATGTTGACCGCAGCGGCTGTCTTGCAGGTGGAATGAATGCGATCAATGCCTACCTGAATCCGGGCGAAACCCCCGAAAGTTTTGTAAAATATGTTCGATTTGATTCCTGTGGCCTGATTCGTGAAGATCTCGTCAAGAGCATGGCAGAACTCTTTGAGTATTCCGTCAAGAAAGTGGAAAAATGGGGTCTCCCGATCTTATCGGATGAAAAAGGCAACTACCTTCCGCGCGGAAGATGGAACATCAAAATTAACGGAGAATCATTAAAACCGATTATTGCCAAAGCGGCTAAACAATCCGGCACAAAAATTCTGAACTGGGTCGTCGGCACGAATTTTATCGTCCAGGGAAATCGCGTTCTGGGCGCCGTCGGCTTCAGTATCCGTCACGGAAGAATGTATATTGTCAAAGCCAAAGCGACCATTATCGCCACAGGCGGCGCTGCCGGCATTTATAAACCCAATAATATGCATGACGCACAACATAAGACCTGGTACAGCCCGTTTAATAATGGTGCCGGGTATGCCATGGGAATCCGTGCCGGGGCCGAAATGACCAGTTTCGAAATGCGTTATGTTGCTCTCCGAACCAAAGACGCGATCGCCCCGACCGGAACGATTGCGCTGGGCGTCAACGCCCCGCAGGTGAACGCCAAAGGGGAAAAATTCATGCAGACGAAATATGCGCATCTCGGCGGCGATGGCGCACCGACTCCCTACCGGGCCTATGCGCCCATCATGGAGATCAAGGAAGGAAGAGGCCCGGTCTATCTCGATACCCGGCACATTACGGAAAAACAGGCCTCGGATTTGAAAGCGGCTTTTCTGGATATGTACCCGTCACAGGTCCTCTACTGGACTGCAAATGAAATCGATCCGAGCAAGGAACCCGTCGAGGTCCAGACAACGGAACCCTACATTGTGGGCGGACATTGTCAGGGCGGCTATTGGATCGATGTGAATCGGAAGACAACGCTGGAAGGTCTTTATGCGGCGGGAGATGTCGCAGGCGGGGCCCCCTTTAAATTTGTTTCCGGATGCTGGGCGGAAGCGGTGATTGCAGCAAGAGATGCTGCGGCGACGGTACAAAAAGTTTCGTTTGGCGATATCGATCCTGCGTGGATTGAGAAAGAAGCCGAGAGAGTCTACCGCCCCTTGTTGAACTACAGAAATAAGCCGGAACAAGGAGTTCTTCCGTATGACATGGAAGTCCGGCTCCAGAAAATTATGGATGAATACGCCGGCGGCGTCTCCACTTATTATGAAATGAATGAAGAACGATTGCTGATCGCACGGAAACAACTCGCAAAAATCCCGTCCCAGTTTGAATACCTGGTGGCCAATGATTTGCACCAGCTCATGAAAGCACATGAAATTATTGACCGGGTGATCGTTGCGCGGGTCCTGGTGGAGCATCTCCTTTATCGGAAAGAAACCCGGTGGCCCTCCTATCAAACACGGATGGATTACCCGGATCGCGATGATGACCATTGGCTGAAGTTCGTCAATTCGAGGGTGAACCTTGAGAATGGCGAGATTGAAATGCTGACGAGGCCGTATGAGCAGTTGGTCCCAGGGGACCGCTACAAACCAAGGTAGGAATCTGCTGAAAATGTTTATCTGCTTCGTTCTCGTCGCTCGGCAATCCTCACGTACGGATCAAGTTCGCTCCGGTTGCCTCGCTCCTGCGGCCTTGCATATAAAACATTTTCAGCAGATTTATTGAAATTAAAAATGAAAAGGAGCTTGAATGCCTGTTTATGTCAATCCCAATGTTTGCAACGGTTGTAACGGAGCCGCCCAACCCCCTTGTATCCGGATGTGTCCGGGAGATCTGATTGTCAAGGATCTCCTGACCGACAAAGCCTATTTAAAATATCCGGAAGATTGCTGGGATTGTCTCCCTTGCGTCAAATCGTGTCCCGAAGAAGCGATTGACTTTTACCTCTCTTACCAGATGGGATTCAAGAATGCTTCGTTAAAACCTCACATTCCCAAAACAAGAGACCACATTGTATGGGAAAGTATTGACACCCATGGAAAAAAAGAGACCTTTACCATTCGCACCAAAATTCTAGACATTGAAATTGATGAAAAAGTAGAAGGTTCGACACCGGCCGACTTTTCCATCTAAAATGCATTTCATTTGAAGAAGGAGCAAACCATGACACCGCCCAATGCACTCCAGGAGAAGAAAGAGGCCGCGGGAAAGATTCCCCATGACCTTTTAACCGAGATTGAATCGTTTGAAGCGCAGGTTGAAAAAGTCCGCCAGGGAAAAATCTCTCTGGATCAGTTCAGACCTTTCAGGCTTCAACACGGTATTTATGGACAACGTCAGACGAATGTGCAGATGTTCCGGGTTAAAATTCCCTATGGAGGATTGAATTCGGACCAGATGGACCGCCTGGCGGATATCGCCGAAGAACATACCAACGGAATCCTCCACACCACGACTCGACAGGATATTCAGCTTCACTGGATTTCTCTCTCAAAATGCGGCGAAATCATGAGAAAAATTACCGAAGTGGGACTGACCACACGGGAGGCTTGTGGAAATACGATCAGAAACGTGACTGGATGCCATAAAGCCGGAGTCTGTCCCTCTGAGGCCTTTGACGTTTCCCCTTATGCCGGAGCCATTTCAAAACATTTCTTGCGAAACCCTGTCTGCCAGAGCATGCCCAGGAAATTCAAAATCAGTTTTTCGGGATGCGCGACCGCCTGCGCGCTCCCCGGAATTCACGATATCGGGCTGGTTGCTGAAAAAAGAATATCAGCCGACCAGAAAGAAATTCTGGGATTCAAGGTGTTCGCAGGGGGAGGATTGGGGGCAATGCCAAGAGTCGCCCATCTTCTTGAAGATTTTATCCCCACCACGGAACTGACCCGCGTATGCGAAGCTATTGTCCGTGTGTTCGACCGATTTGGAAACAGAAAAAATAGAAACCGGGCCCGATTGAAATTTGTCATCGATAAACTGGGAATGGCTCAATTTAATAAACTCTATAAAGTGGAGTACGAAAAGCTCGCTCAAAAGGCCGAAATGACTTTTGGGCTCCCATCGCTGCAGCACGAAAACGGATCCGCGCTCCCTTCCTCCGGAAAGGGTCTGGAAAACGGTCATGCCAAAGAGAACGGAAACGATTATGACTACTGGTTATCCACCAACGTGGAACCTCAAAAACAGTCCGGGTTTTCGATGGTTCAGGTCCGTCTCATCCTCGGAGACATTCAAGCTTCGGAATTCCGGCAGGTCGCGGAGATCGCGCGACAATATGCCGGAGGAAATTCACGCATTACAATCAATCAGAACCTGTTACTCCGCTGGGTGAAAAATGAAAATCTTCCCCGGGTTTATGAGGCTCTTAAAAAAGCCGGACTGGCAAAGGGGGGTGCGGAAACCATGAGCGATATCGTCTCCTGTCCGGGAGCAGATACCTGTGGCATCGCGATCACCTCTTCCAAGCAGATGGCCACCAGCTTGTCTAAATCGCTGGGTAACGGATCAGGAGAAAGTTCCGGTCTTGACGGCATCAGAATCAAAATCAGCGGGTGTCAGAATTCCTGCGGACAGCACCATATGGCGCCCATCGGATTGCACGGGGTTAGCAAAACCATCGGAGAACACACCGCGCCGTTTTATGAACTCCATCTTGGAGGCCGCGATTCGGCCGAAGGGACGACTTTTGCCAAGGCAATTACCAAGATTCCGGCCAAAAACGTCCCGTTGGCCGTTGAAAAAGTTCTTTCACTTTACCGGGAAAAACGACTGGAAGGCGAAAGCTTTGTCCAGTTTACGGACCGATTCGGCAAGAAAGGCTTTACGGAAGAACTTAAGCCGCTTATTCAACTCCCCTCTTTTGAAGAAAAACCCCAGTTTTACTACGACTGGGGAGGGACCCGGGAATTTGAGGTGGTTGACCTGGGACCGGGAGAATGCGCGGGAGGAGCGGACGCGATGATCAAGACCAGCTTCGACGAAGCCGAAGCGGAATTGGCTATTGCTCGGGAACAGAATGAAAATCAACAGGGGGCATTTGCCCTGTCAAAAGCTTATCGGGCCGTCGTTGCCGGAATTAAAGGAATGCTCATCCTGAAGGGACTCGAACCGGCAACCGACACTGAAGCGTTTCAGGCTTTTCACGAACATTATCTGAAAAAGGGTGCTTTCTCGGGAAAATTTGGTGATTTTTCCACTTTTGTCGAGAAATTGGAACGAGGCGGACACCCGTCGTCCGCCGAGGTCTCGCAGGATATCGCACGGGTCGGAACTTTCCTCGAGGAGTGCCGGATCTTGTACGCCCTCTCCGATTCAGAATTAAAACCGGCGGCGGCCAAAACGGAGCATGAAAGTGAGGACGCCAAAGCGACGCGCCAGATTGAAACGGCAAAAAAAGAGGCCGTTGAAGAAGCCGAAAAACTCATCGAAATTGTTCCCAATGCAAAAATGGATTTAAGGGGAGTAAAATGCCCCATTAATTTCGTACGAACAAAATTAAAACTGGAAATGATGGATTCCGGAGAAATTCTCGAAGTTCTTCTGGACGAAGGAGAACCGGCCGAAAACGTCCCGAGGTCCGTAAAGGATGAGGGGAATCAGGTCCTGGGTCTCTCGCAAATTGATCATTATTTTAAGCTCGTAATTAAAAAGCCGTAAGGTTTGACGGACAGCGCGAGTTCTCAAGACAGGTTTGATGACGTTTCAGGAAATAATCGCAAAGATCGGGAAGGGACAAAAGGGAGCCAAGAATCTAAACAGAGAAGAAGCAGAGTTTGCCATGAAACTTCTCCTGGAAGGTAAACCTTCCCCTTACCAGGTCGGCGCCTTTCTTATTTCCCTTCGGATAAAAGAAGAGTCTCCGGAAGAGCTGACCATTTTCACCCGGCTCGTCCGTTCGGCCTTTTATCCCGATTTAAAGAGCATGATCGTCAATCCGCATGAGTTGATCGACCTCCCCTTTTATGCGGGGAAAAAGAGCTCCTTTCATGTCGGAATACCCGCTTCGTTGATCATGGCAGGTGCCGGATTAAAGGTTGTTCTTCACGGAGATCCCACGCCTCCCGGAAGAACCAGCAAATCGATGATCCTCGATGTAATGGGATGGAAAAATCAACTTACTTTAAAAGAACGGATCGAATGTTTCCAGGAGACAGGCTGGAGCTATCTTGACATTACCCAGATTCACCCATCGGTCAAGACCTTCCTCGACCTGAGAATGGAGATTGGTCTCCGGTCCGTGTTTCACACACTTGCCCGGTTTCTAAATCCCTTCAATGCGGCCAGTCAGATCGTCGGGGTCTCACACCCTAAATCATTCGAGAAGATTGCCGAAGCAATGAAAATGCTCGGCATCTCAAGAGGGCTGGTCATCCGCGGTCTGGAGGGGGAATCTGAAGCGGGACTGTCCGGACCGGTTGAAGGGTTGTTGCTCGACCAGGGCAATATTACTAAAATTAAGCTGGACCCGGCGCTTCTTGGAATTCCTCCGGTTAATCGTACGGAAATCGAGATCAGGGATCCTCTATCGGAAGCGCTCACGGCTGAAAAAATACTGGATGGAAGCGATGGCGGAGACAAGAAATCGCTTTCACTTTGGAATGCCTGCATCGGTCTCTATCTTTCGGGCAAGGCGGAATCGATGGAAAAGGCTTATTCGCAGGCCCGGGAATCCCTTGAATCGGGAAAGGCATTCAAGATTCTCAAAATCTTCAAAAACAAGAAACTTCAGCCTATTAGGAGATCATAAACAATGACGACCCCTCTTCAAACAACAGAATCAGTTCCCCATGGCGGAAAACTCATTAATCGCATCCTGGAAGGAGATGAAAAAAAGGAAGCGGCAAAAAAAGCCGTATCTTTAAAGAAAAAACATCTCACCATCAGGGAAATTTCCGACCTGGAAATGATCGCAACAGGTGCCTTCTCACCACTCGACGGATTTATGAAAAAATCAGATTACGAGGGGGTCGTCCACCAGATGCATCTTGCCAACGGGCTTCCCTGGTCAATTCCCGTTACGCTTTCGGCGACTGAGGAAGAGGCCAGTTCATTCAAAAAAGAAATGGAGATCGCCCTGCTGGATGAAAAAAATGAGACCCTGGCCATACTGCATCTGGAAGAGATCTACCCTCAGCAGAAAGAGACCGAAGCGATCAAGGTCTATCGGACAGACTCCAAGGAACATCCCGGTGTTGCCCAGCTTTTCCAGACCGGGAAGATGCTGCTGGGCGGAAGCATTACCCTGATCAAAAAGCCGGATCATGATGATTTTCAGGCCTATCGTCGTGACCCGAAAGAGACCCGGGCCGAGTTCCAGCAAAAAGGTTGGAAAAAAGTGGTCGGATTTCAAACCCGGAATCCGATTCACCGCGCTCATGAATATATTCAAAAATGTGCCCTTGAAATTGTCGATGGATTGCTCGTGCATCCCCTCGTCGGCGCCACCAAGGGGGATGATATTCCCGCAGATGTCAGGATGCGTTGTTATGAGGCATTGCTTTCCGATTATTATCCCAAAGACCGGACGCTCTTATCCGTTTTTCCAGCCAATATGAGATATGCGGGTCCCCGCGAGGCGATTTTTCATGCCATCGTGCGAAAAAACTATGGATGCACCCACTTTATTGTCGGAAGGGACCATGCCGGCGTCGGAAATTATTACGGAACATTCGATGCGCATTATATCTTCGAGGAATTTAAGCCGGGGAGCCTGGGAATCACGCCGCTTTTTTTTGACAATACCTTTTACTGCAAGAAATGCCAGAGCATGGCATCGGTTAAAACCTGCCCTCACGATAAGGAGAGCCAGGTTTCCCTGTCAGGAACAAAGGTGCGGGAGATGTTAAAAGGGGGCATCATGCCGCCTGTAGAATTTAGCAGGCCGGAGGTCGCACAGATTCTCATCAACGCCATGAAACAGTAGGAAAGTCGATAAGAGGCTATCAGCTTCGTTCTCGTAGTTCGGCAGTTCCGGCCACCTCACCGACTCCGTGGCGCTCAGAAAGCGATGCCACTTATTCGTGGCATCTTCGCCCTCCTGTACTCAATTTGTACACTCCGGTTGCCTCACTCCTGCGGCCTGGCAGCTAACCTCTTCTTGACATTCCGATAAGCTTTCTATAATTTTTTCCGGGACAGATTTTGCCCATGACCACGGATTCTCTCGCACCGGTTACACCCGGAAGATTATTGGGGATCCCCAAGAAACTGTCGTGGGCAAAAAGTGCAAAAGCCATGGCTTCCACTGCTTTGCTATCCATTCCAAGATTTTCAAATTGAACAACCGGGACCGGGTAAAACGCCCTTCGCAGCAGGGCCAACAATGTTCGATTCCTGACTCCTCCGCCCCCAATCACAATTTCATCCACTTCGTTCCTGGAAAGAACAAACCTTTCACAGCTACTGTATATGGATGCGGAGGTATAGGCCGTCACAGTGGCCATCAGATCTTCATCAGATATTTGATAGGAGACGCTCTGTTCGAGAATCGCTTCAATGAGGGACTGCCCGAAAGTTTCTCTCCCCGTGCTTTTTGGGGGACGCTTTTTTATGAAGGAATGAGACATCAGTTCAGTCAGCAAAGGAAGATGGATCCTCCCTTTAGCCGCCATGGCACCGTTTAAATCCATCTTTTTTCGTCCGAAGGTCAATCTCTCTGCCAACCCATCAATCAGCATATTTCCCGGTCCGGTATCGAAGGCAAGGATTTCTTTCTTACTGGAAAAAGGAAGATACGTGACATTGCTAATTCCGCCAATATTGACGATCAAACGGCTCTTTCCCTCTTTCCTGACCAGGGCATGATGAAAATAGGGAGCTATCGGCGCTCCTTCCCCTCCGGCGGCGACATCGGCTGGCCGGAAATCTCCTACAGTGGTCACACCGGTTCTCACTGCAATGACCGAAGGATCTCCAATCTGAAAGGTAGAATGAATCTTATAACGGCCTTCCGAAATCCGGGATGGGGAATGCCAGACGGTTTGGCCGTGTGAACCAATCAGGTCAACCTTCGAGATGGCAAGTTTTGAGCGAGCGGCAATTTTCAATGCAGCTTGCGCAAATAGTTCACCGAGAAAAAAATTAAGATGGGATATCAGAGCTGTCGTCTCGTTCTCTTCTGAAATATCGAGCAGTTTCTCCCGAAGATTTTCGGGAAAGGGGTAAGTTTCAAATGCGATCAGCTTGTGGCGGAGTTTATTCCGGGCCCGGGAAATATCGAGAAGAGCAGCGTCGATTCCGTCCAGGGAAGTGCCGGACATGAGTCCAATGACTTTCATAAATTCAAATTTGAGTACTCTATAGATTAGAATCTAATAATTCATGTATAGTACACGGATTCCGAACAATTTTCTACGACAAAGGAGACGCCATTCTCACGGGGATCGCGCTCGGACTCCTCTCTGCGCTCGCATGGGGAACCGGGGATTTTATCGCCAAAAGAGCCGTTGATCGCATCGGCCCGTTTCAAACGCTCTTCTATATGTTTTCGGTTGGAGCGGTCGTTCTCGGACTCTTGACCTTTATGATGATCGGTCGCGTCCAGTCGTTCGATCGGAATCTGCTCATTCTGAACCTGATCTCGTCCCTGCTCTGCGTTCTCGGCTATTTCTTTCTCTATTATGGATTCCAAATTGGTACGCTTTCCGTTGTCTCAACCATCACCGCTGGAGGAACAATCGTCCCGGTTCTCTTCTCCCTCTATTTTCTCAAGGAATGGCCAACGCTTTCGCAGTTTATCGGAATCGGTTTGATTACGGGCGGGGTTGTTCTTGTTTCTTTCAAAGGAACGGCTTCGAATTTGAGCCAGAAGGCAATTCTGGGCGTTTTTCCTGCGGTTCTTTCATCCCTCTTTTTTGGATCTTATGTTATTCTGGTTAAACTAGTCAGCGAAAAAACAGGTCCCGTATTACCTGTATTTGTCGTAAGAGGCATGGGGGTCATTTTAATGGGATCCCTCTTGATTCACCGGAAAGAGACGCGTTTCCCTCCCAGGCCCGTCTGGAAGTACCTCGTGGCAATCGGCCTTCTGGATGCGCTCGCATTTCTGGCATTTACGATCGGAATCAATAAGGCCCTTGTCTCCGTTGTTTCACCCTTGTCAAGCATGTTTACTCTGGTCACCGTAGCGCTTGCCCATTTTATCCTCAAAGAAAAACTGGCCTCCCACCAAATCTACGGCTTCTGGTCGGTTCTATTCGGCGTTCTTACTCTTTCGATATAAGGGAACGGGATCATGAAACAGATTAAGCGGGAACGATCCTTTTCCGACCGGGCTGGAATTGCGAATAGCCTGATGCACGAAGTGATGGGCCTCTTCTACGGCCATCTCGACAGTATGACCTCTGGCTAAACACGCGGCAATTGCAGAAGAGAAAACACATCCCGCGCCATGCACTTTTTTCTGAATTTTGGGACTTGTCCATTTTTGAAATGATTCGCCGTCATAGAGAAGATCCACTGCTTCTTCAGCAAGGTGCCCCCCTTTGATGAGAACAAATTTCGGGCCGAATTCATAGATTATTTTTGCCGCCGACTCCATCTCCTCAATGGAATTGACAGACGTACTGGTCAGTACCGAGGCCTCTTTCAGATTGGGTGTCACGATCAAGGCTGACGGAAAAATCAGTTTCTTGAGCGACTCGACGCCTTTCTCTTCCAGGAGGCGAAAGCCGGACGTGGATCGAATAACCGGGTCAACGATTAATCGCTTGGGACGATATTTGGAAAATGCGTGATGGAGTCTCTCGATATTTTCGCTTGAAAACAGCATTCCCAATTTTACCGCATCAATAGAAACGTCTTCAAAAAGAGGATGGAGCTGTTTTTCAAACAGGTCTGGGGGTATCGCGACCACTTCAAATACCCCGGTACTGTTTTGAATCGTCAGTGCCGTAGGTACTGCCATGCCGTAAACTTCAAAACAGGCAAACGTTTTCAAATCAGCCTGAATGCCAGCGCCTCCGGAAGGATCTGAACCTGCAATGGATAAACATGTTCTCATTTGGATTTTCTTCGTCCTGCGACTGGTTTAAGACGTCTCCAGTTTTAAATTGAGCAGCGAAAAGGGATTGACCCGGGCTCCATTGATCAACAATCCCCAGTGAAGATGTGGTCCTGTGGCTCTCCCGGTATGTCCCACCCATCCAATTTGCGTTCCTTTATTGACTTTTTGGCCTTTCCTGACTTTCGCCTGATATAAATGAAAATATTCAGTAAAGAGTCCCTGCCCGTGATCGATAATGACCCCTCTTCCGCTGAAAAAGTGATTCACCACGCCGACCACGATCCCGTCATTTGAAGCCACAACCGGTGTTTTTTCAGGGGCCGCAATATCCTCTCCGCTATGGGGATTTCTCGCCTCTCCGTTAAAAACCCTCCGGGATCCAAATCGCCCTTCTTGAACCCCTTGCACAGGAATAATGAAGTTTCCATTCCATACTTTTTTCTCAGTAACAACCGAAAAAATTTCATGCAATTCATTTTTCTCCCGATTCACCCTTTTGAGTTGGCGAGGCGAGGGATTGACGAATCGTGACGGAACCTTTACTTCCTGGCGTTCAAATTTATTAGGCCTCACCTGGATCCGGACCAGATTCTCGTTGCTGGAAAAATCGGTGAGCTGTTCTTCGGAGATCTTTTCGTCCAGATCCACCCCGATGATCGCCCCGAAGACATTTTCATCCTGGAGCCGGTTAAAATAAATGGTCTTTCCCAAAAACTTTCCTTTCCGGGTTCCTTCATTTCCGGGAAGTGGAATCTTTAAATAGGTTGCTTCACCTTGTTTCAGTTCGATGGCAGGGGGAGACGACATTTCGGCAAAGGTCGGAAGAACTCGCAAAAGTGCGACCCCCAGGACAGCCGTGATCAGAAATAAATAGATTTTCATTTTAAAGGATCAGGAGGAGAGGGATTCAGACGCAATTAATTCACTCACCCGCCGATTCACCGGCGAAAAGGGATCCATGCACAATATCGTCTCTTCCCAATAGCCATTTAATTTTAAATAGGTCCAGTCCACCGTATACGAACGGTTTTTTTCTTTGGCAAATTTGATAAAGTCTCCCCGGACTTTCGCGCGGGTCGTTTGGGGAGGAACCAGCATCGCCTGATCAATCGCCAGATCGGTAGACAGTCTCTTGATAAAGCCCTGTTTGTCTAACAGGTGATAAAGTCCTCTTTCTCGCTTGATATCATGATATTGAAGATCGATTAAAGCCACTCGGGGATCTTCCCAGCCGCATTCCTTACGATCCATATAGTTTTCGATCAAACAGAGCTTTGCAACCCAGTCAATCTCACGGGATAGCTTTCTCGGCTCTTCTTCCAGCTGATCCAGGATATATCCCCACTTTTCCAGAATCTCTTCCTCCTCCTTGGAGGCTTCGCCATGATCGAGATATTCCTTGGCTTTTTCGAGGTAGATCCTCTGAATTTCAATCGAAGAATACTCTTTTCCGTTTTCCAGTTTGACTTTCTTCTTGAGAGTTGTGTCTCGCGATATTTCCCGGATGGCTTTAACCGGATCGTCCATCTCCATACCCACTACGCCGAATCCGGCTTCGATCATCGACAAAACAAGAGAAGTGATTCCGACTTTGAGGTAGGTCGTGTATTCCGACATATTGGAATCGCCGACAATGATATGAAGTCGTCTGTACTTCTCAGCGTCGGCGTGGGGCTCGTCCCTCGTATTGATAATACTCCTGGAGGAGGTCGTTGACGAGGATGTTTTCTCATGAATATGCTGGGCTCTTTGAGAAATAAAATAATGGCCCTTCCCGGATATTTTCAGGACCTTTCCAGCGCCCGAAAAAATTTGTCGCGTTACAAAAAATGGGATGAGTTGTTCCGTAACTTTCCAGAAATCAACATCTCTGACCATCAGATAGTTCTCGTGGCAGCCGTAGGTATTCCCCATCGAGTCCGTATTATTCTTGAAGATATAAATGTCTCCGGAGAGCCCCTCTTCCTTCAATCGGTTTTCAGCTTCGGGAAGGCACGCCTCCAATAACCGCTCTCCTGCTTTGTCATGCACAACCAGATCATAGAGGGAATTGCATTCGGGCGTGGAATATTCCGGATGACATCCGGTATCCTGATAAAATCGGGCACCATTTTGAAGAAAGGCGTTGGAGGGCCAGCTGTTGGGAATTAATCCTTCAAAAATATATCCTAAAACCTTTTCAAGCGGGAGATAAATCCGTCCATTCGGGGAAAAAATAAGCCCATATTCGTTTTCCAATCCAAAAATTCTATTCTTCATTCCATAAAAGACCGCATGCCGGACATCAGGATTCTTCAAAGATCCTTCACGATCTTCTCCCCCGTTTCATTTTTCCTTTGAAAATTTCTTAATTTCTTCTGTGGAAAGCCTTCTAAATTTGCGTCCGCTTCTTTTGCGATCCAAAAGCGCTACTTCGATTCCCTGGATATTGAGTTTTTGCTGATCAATACTTTCCAGGGATTCCAAAGCCAGGTTAAAAGCTTTCTTGATCGTGAGGTCAGACGATACTTTCGATTTCAGATCGCTTTTTATTTCCTCTGCTTTTCCGCCAATAACGGTAAACCCCTTCTCATCCGATATGCTCCCATCGAAGTCGATCCGATAGATTTCACTCGCCCCGTCCCCTTCTGAAATGGCCACCACCAGAATCTCCACTTCCAAAGGTTTAACCTCCTGGCTGAATATCGTTCCGAGTGACTGTGAATAGGCATTGGCAAGTGATTTTGCCGTGACATCTTCCCTGCTGTACATGTATCCCTTCAAATCCGCATGGCGGATACCGGCCTTTCTCAAATTTTCAAATTCGCTGTATTTCCCGGCACCTGCAAAAGCGATATTGTCATAAATTTCAGATATTTTGTTTAACGAACTGCTCGGATTGTCGGCAACAAACAGTACCCCTTGATCAAATTCCAAGACCACAATGGAGCGGCCCTTTGCGATCCCCTTCTTCGCATATTCCGCCTTGTCTTGCATGAGCTGTTCGGGAGAGACATAATAGGGCACAGGCATATTAATTCTCCTTGGAGTGATCCAATAAAGATTCCAGTAAGCTCTTCATTCTGTCATCGGAAACTTCAGAAATTCCTTCTTTCTTGATGACATTCATGATTGGATAGATTCCTCTAATCAGGTCCGGCCCTCCGGTCGCGGAGTCTTCTTCCGACGCATCGTATAGAGCGCTCACTGCGATACGAATCGCCTGTTCCTGAGACAGGTTTTTGCGATACATTTTCTTGATACTGTTCTTGGCGTCCTTGCCGCCTGAGCCTGTACTATAATATTCGGCTTCCTCGTAACGCCCTCCTGTAATGTCATATTTAAATATTCGTCCTTCATTTCTTTTCAAATCATATCCGGCAAAAATAGGAATGACAATCAGGCCCTGGAAGGCCAGCGGGAGATTCGCCTTGATCATTTCACCCAATTTGTTCGCCTTTCCTTCAAGGGTCAGTGACGACCCTTCGAGTTTCTCATAATGTTCAATTTCAGTTTTAAAAAGCCTTACCATATCGATGCAGGGGCCTGCCGCTCCGCTGATCCCCATCGCAGAGAAGTCGTCCGTTTTGAAGATTTTCTTCATGGTTCTGTCTGCGATCTGGTGACCTTCGGTCGCCCGCCGGTCGCCCGCAATGACCACGCCGTCCGCATATTTTAAAGCCAATATGGTGGTTCCATGTATGAACGAAGGTGAGGAACCTGAATCGGGTCCGGAATGAAGATAAGGTTGCTCGAGAAGATGAGGATGTTGTTTGGTTAAAAATTGGTAAAAACTTGAGCTGTGATCATCAAACTCAAAGTTTTTCACTATTCTCCTCCTTTTTGGACGTAGTTTTTAACAAATTCTTCCGCATTCTCTTCAAGGACATCATCAATTTTATCCATTAATTTGTCCAGATCTTCTTTAATCTTCTTACCCTTCTCAACCGCACTGGCATTTGGAGCGGAAGTTTCATCTTTCTTTTCAGACTCTTTCTTCTTATCCTGTTTTTTTTCCTGCCTGGCCATTGCAATTCACCCCCTTCCGATACAATTCAGGGACATCGCTGAGCTCACCTGAACGCTGCACTCTTTCTGGTCCTGTTGTTTCTCCCAGCCGGTCACCCGCCGCGAAATTCGAAACGGAAAATGTCCCGAACATCCTGCTAGGAATTTTGAGCAAGGTAACCCAGTAACTCCTTTGCCGTGTGGGAGGAGTTCATGATCTTTTCAACCAGAGGCCGCGTTCCCCTGAATGGGTCCATGAGTGGAATTTTTTTGATCTCTGCATTCCCCACATCGAACAAAACTGAAGTCCAGCTGGCGGAATAAATTTCTTTGGGGAATTTCTTAAGGCAGGTTCCCCGAAAATAGGCGCGGGTCCCTTCCGGCGGCATTTCCATCGCCCGTATGATTTCTTCCTCTGTCAATAGGCGGTTCACAAATCCGCCTCTCTCCAGTGCATAATAAATCCCCTTTTCTTGAGAAATGTCATGATATTGCAAGTCGAGGAGTGAAACTCTCGGATCGTTCCAGTCGCACTTTTTCTTTTCTATGTACGAATCAATCATCTCTTTTTTAATCAACCAGTCAATTTCTTTCGAAAGCAGGGAAGGGTCTTCCTCAAGCTGATCCAAGACGATTCCCCACTTATCAATAACTTCCTTCGCATATCCCTGCGATTCACCCCTGAAAAGATTCTTCGCTCTCTCAAGATAAACCCTTTGAATCTGGATGGCTGTCATTTCCCGGCCATCTTTCAACCGGATCTTCTCCTTTAAAGTCAAGTCGCGTGAAATGTTTTTTATTGCCTTCACGGGATTTTCCAGAGACATGCCAAACTCTTCACTCTCTTCCTCAATCACAGAAAGGATGGTCAACAAGGTCCCCACTTTAAGATAAATGCAGATCTCCGACATATTGGAATCGCCGACAATCACGTGAAGCCTTCTGTATCTGGAAGGATCGGAATGGGGTTCATCCCGCGTATTCATAATCGGCCTTTTCACCATGGTATTCAGATCGACCAGGACCTCAAAAAAATCGGCTCTCTGGGATATCTGGTAGGGTACCGGGTCGGAATGATTTTCACTCCCCACCTTTCCTGCGCCCGTATAGATTTGGCGTGTAACCAGGAAGGGCACCAGTTCCGTAAGAAGACGGTCAAAGGGAATCTTTCGCTCTACGAGGTAATTTTCATGATAACCGTAGCTGTTACCTTTGCCATCCGTATTATTCTTGTAAAGTACGATTCTTCTTTCCTTTCGGTGAGTCCTGTTGCTGGTTTCCCTGCTGAGTTCCAGGATTCGTTCTCCTGCCTTTTCATAAGCGACCACTTCGCGGGGTGTCAGGCATTCCGGCGTGGAAAATTCAGGATGAGCCCCATCGACATAAAGTCTTCCCCCGTTAAACATCAACTTATTCAGGAGACGGTTATAGTCAGGCCCGGGTCGTTCCTTTTCTCCGTCGATCTCAAATCCCCGCGCGTCATTGAGCGGATTTTCGTTCTCATAATCCCATAAAATGTGTGTGGCGGGAAGCAGGGGACAGCTTCCTACAACCGAAAGAGAATTGCTCACCGGATCTGAAGAAACATCATCCAACGCGACAATGCCATATTCGGTTTCTGTTCCCACAATTCTTGTTTTCATAAATAGTGGCCTGTCTTGACCGTTTCGATTTTTCTCGATTCACTTGGTTTTCCGCTAATCGTCCGGACATGTACTATTTTTTCACTTTTCCGCGCGGCTATTTTTGCCCAATCGTCAGGATTAGTCGTGTTGGGAAGGTCCTCATTTTCTTTAAATTCATCTTTCATTCCCTGTATCAAATCCTGAAGTTTGATTCCTTTTTCACCTGAAATAATCATCCGCTTGACCGCATATTTTTTCGCGCGCGACACGATCCCTTCAATCATGGCTCCGCTCGCAAAATCCTTGAAATACAAGGTTTCTTTTTCGCCATTGGCATACGTCACTTCAAGGAACTTGTTCTCTTCAGAGGTTTTATAGAAATATTCGACCGCCTCATGGATTAATCTGGCAACAGTCGCATCTTTCTTTCCTCCGTCTCTTGCAAGCTCTTCCTCGTGATAAGGAAGATCCGGAATCAGATATTTGAAGAATATATCTTTCGCGGCCTCTTTATTGGGCCGGTCAATTTTTATCTTGATATCCAGTCTTCCCGGTCTGAGAATGGCCGGATCAATTAAATCCTGGCGATTGCTTGCACCAATCACAATCACATTCCTCAATTTTTCGATACCGTCAATTTCAGAAAGAAATTGCGGAACGATGGTCGCCTCCATGTCGGAGGAGATGCCGGAGCCTCTCGTTCGGAAGAGTGAGTCCATTTCGTCAAAAAATACCACAACGGGAATCCCATCCTGGGCCTTCTCCTTCGCCTTTTTAAAAACTTCCCGGATATGCCGTTCGCTTTCGCCCACATACTTATTCAAGAGCTCCGGCCCTTTGACATGCAGGAAAAAGCTCTTGACCGCCTTTCCTAATTTTTGTTCTGTCCGTTTGGCTATTGATCGGGCCACCGCTTTCGCAATCAATGTTTTCCCGCATCCGGGAGGACCGTAAAGCAATACTCCTTTAGGCGGAGAAAGCCGGTGTTCCTTATAAAGTTCTGGATAAAGATAAGGAAGTTCTACAGCATCCTGAATAATTTCGAGTTGGTTTTTTAATCCACCGATATCTTCATAATTGGTATCAGGAACCTCTTCCAGAACCACTTCCTCAATTTCGGATTTCGGAAGTTTTTCGAGAAGATAACCTGATTTCATATCCAAAAGGACGTGATCTCCTACGCTTATTTTTTCTTTCAGGAGCGGATCCGCAATTTCAGCGACGCGCTCCTCATCAGCATGAAGCGACACCACGATTCGATTGCTATCCAGGACATCTTTTACGCGCGCCACTTCACCTTGAAAATCAAAACCACTGGCTTCCACGACATTCAACACCTCATTCAAAACAAGCTGCTGACCTTTTCTTAATTCAGACGGTTGAATGGAAGGATGAAGATTCACTTTCATTTTGCGTCCCGACACATAGACATCAATTGTTCCGTCACTGTTCAGATTTGAATAAATGCCATAAGCAGATGGAGGTGCGCTCAATTTCTCGACTTCTTTTCGAAGGGCCGCAATCTGTTCTCTGGATTCCTCGATGATCGCAACCAGTTTCTCGTTCTGCTTCTGTGCCTGATCCAACTGGACTCGGGACAGGTGGGACTGATGAAGCTCCTCTTCTGCCGTTCTTAGCCGGCTTTCAAGCCGTTGGATCTCACTCTCGTATTCTTCCTTTTTGAGAGGCGGCGGGGCCTCACTGCCATTCAACTGTTCCGAAAGTTTCCTAATTATGGTGTTCTTAAAAGGATTTGCTTTTGATTTTTTTGAGTCACCCATCTTAGTTTCCTTTCACCCGCTTGATTGACGTCAACTTTTGTTATCGCCCATCCTTTGCCTACGATTTAATTCTAACACTGACACCGGAGTTGGTCAAACGCAAGCTGATATCAAATGCCAATCAGCGTCTGTATCGGCGATCCATTTTGGCAATTTTGATTTGGGTGAGTATCTTTTCTACAGATTCTTTGACAGAAGGCGAGGTTGAAATAGCCGATATCATCGCTATACCGTGTGCGCCGGCGAGCATCACATCTTGAACCTGTTCCAGACCTATTCCACCCAGCCCATAAACGGGAATATTGACTTTCTCGGCAATGGATTGAAAAAGGCTCAACCCCAAAGGAGCTCCCCATGACCGTTTTGAAGGTGTGTCATAAAGGGGGCCCAGGGTCGCAAAATCCGCCCCGTCACTTTCCGCAAAAAGTACCTCTTGAAGAGAATGGCAGGAAACCCCGATTATTTTTTTTGGACCCAGAATTTTTCTGGCCGCCGATGGGGGAATGCCGTCGGATCGCAGATGAACACCATCCGCGCGGGATATAAGACAGACATCCGCACGGTCATTGATCATCAAAAGGGATTTATGTAACGTCCTCTCTCTGATGTCACATGCCAGAGAGAGAAATTCTCGTATAGGAAGGTCTTTTTCCCGGAGCTGAATTGATTGAACTCCTCCGGAAATTGCGGCCTCGATGACTTGAATTAATGGCCTGTTCAGCGTTTGATGTCGGTCCGTAATGAAATAGAGATCAAAATCCTGATGGACTCTACTCTTATTCAATCATCCCTTCAATTGGACTGCTGGCCTGGGCATAAAGTTTCTTCGGCATCCTGCCGGCCCTGAAAGCGAGTCTTCCCGCTTTGACTGCAAAGTTCATGGCTTCGGCCATCAAAATGGGTTCAGAAGCGGAAGCAATAGCGGTGTTCATCAAGACTGCGTCACAACCCAATTCCATGGCAATCGCCGCGTCGGAAGCCGTTCCGACTCCCGCATCCACAATGATTGGCACTTTGACCGTTTCCATGATAATCCGGATATTGTAGGGGTTTCGGATTCCCAGGCCCGATCCAATTGGCGCTGCAAGAGGCATGACTGCGGGACAGCCAATATCTTCGAGCTTCTTCGCCACAATCGGATCGTCATTGGTATAGGGGAAAACGATAAATCCTTCGGCAACCAGAATCTTTGCCGCCTCCAAAAGCCCGACAGTATCCGGAAAGAGCGTCCGGGGATCTCCGATCACTTCCAGCTTAACCATATCCGAGATCCCAGCCGTTCGAGCCAGCCGTGCGGTCCTCACAGCTTCTTCTGCCGAATAACATCCTGCGGTATTCGGAAGAATTTTATAAACTTTAGGATTGATATAGTCCAATAAATTTTCCTGATTCCTGTCGGTAATGTTAACCCGTCGAACAGCCACGGTGACGACATCTGCACCCGAGGCTTCGATCACCTTTTTGGTTATTTCAAAGTTTTTATATTTTCCTGTTCCCACCCAAAGCCTCGAACTAAAGTGGATTCCCGCAATCGTTAATTCTTCTTCTCGTCTCATGTTTCCTGTCCTCCGCCGACAAAGCTAATCACTTCTATTTTGTCACCATTCTTTAAAAAATGAGTATTAAATTCTTTTTTATCCAAGATTTGATAATTCACTTCTACCGCGACCCGGTCCACGATCATGCCAAGTTCCAGCAGGAGCTGAAGTATATTCATCTCCCCCGAAAATTCCCATTGTTGTCCGTTTACCGCAACCTTCATCCGCCTCAGTCCGCGACCCGCTCATTTGAATTATATGATGGCTTAAAGCAGGGAGTCAAATGAGATTGAAAAGGAGAAATTAGAATTCGGAGCGGGATTGACTTGAAGGGGATTACTACGCTACGATAACCTCATGACCGATCCCTATCAGATCTCTCCGAACTATGAAAAAGAAATCACCCGCGCGATAGCAAAAGAGTTTTATCAACAGTTCGACTCCCTGGTGGAATCTGACGTCATCGTGATTGGAGCGGGCCCCGCAGGCCTGGTCTGTGGCAAGGAACTGGCTTCCCGGGGACTGAAGGTTCTCCTGATTGAACAGTCCAATCACCTGGGTGGAGGCTTCTGGTCTGGCGGTTATTTGATGAACAAATCGACCGTGGCGGCCCCGGCTCATGAAATCCTCGAAAAAATCGGGGTTCCCTGCAAAAAAGTGACTCGGGACATGTACGTGGTCGATGCTCCTTATGCCTGTTCCAAGCTTATCGGAAGCGCATTTGACGCTGGGATCAAAGTCCTTAATCTAACGGTTCTCCGTGACCTCATTATTCGAGGGGAAAAGAATGTCGTGGAAGGAGTTGTCGTCAACTATGCTCCAGTCTACGCCATGCCACACGGTACCGCCCACGTCGATCCGATCGGACTTGAATGCAAAATCGTTGTCGACGCGACCGGACACGACGCGATTGCCGTGCAACTCCTCTCCAAGAGAGGACTCTGTCAAAACGTACCTGGAAACGGGGCGATGTGGGTTTCTCAATCAGAAGCCTTGGTTCTTGAGAAGACAGGTGAGATCTATCCCAATCTATTTTTAGTGGGATTATCGGTAGCGGCCGTTTACGGATCGCCCCGAATGGGGCCCGCCTTCGGTTCGATGTTGTTGTCCGGAAAGAAGGGGGCAGATCTGATCGCCAGAAAACTGAAGGTCAGCTGAGAACCCGCTGCATTTCGTCACCGAAGCAGGGTAACGCGCATCCCGTTGGCAATCACCAGAAGCGAAACCCCCATATCTGCGGCAACCGCCATCCATAATGTTGATATTCCGAGAATGGCCAAGGCAAGAAAAAGCGCCTTGATCCCAATCGATAAAATGAGATTTTGCTGAATCAGCCTGAGCGTCTCTTTTCCCAACTTCACTGCAAACGCCAGTTTGAGGAGATTGCTGGACATCAGAACGACGTCCGCGGTTTCCATGGCGACATCAGCCCCCTTTTCTCCTATCGCAATCCCCACCGTAGCCGCGGCTAATGCAGGCGCGTCGTTGATTCCGTCCCCCACCATTGCCACACGATGGAATTTCTTTCTCAACTCGCCGACTCGATCGGCCTTTTCATCCGGCAGCACTTCCGCCTGAAATTCGTCCAGACGAATCTTGGAGGCAATGATTGAAGCGTTAGTCTTGTTATCCCCCGTCATCATGGATATCATTTCAACCCCTTCCTTTCGCAGTTTCGTGATTCCTTCGGCGGCATCCTGACGGAGTGTATCGGCCAGAGCAATGATGCCGATCACACCTTGCTCGCTTCCAATCAGAATAGTCGTATTTCCTTTCGACTCCAGAGGAATAAGGAAACTTTCGAGCTTGTCCGAACAGAGTTTTTTTTCCTCGAAAAACCGATGATTGCCAATGGTCCATGAGAGTCCGGATACCGTTCCGGTCACTCCCATGCCGGACATCAATTGAAACTCTGATACGGGAAGAAGTGAGATTTTCTCTTGTTCCGCATACCGAACGATTGCCTCTCCCACCGGATGTTTCGATTCTTTCTCCAATGAAGCTGCAATCTGAAGAAGATCTCTCGCGGATCCCGAAAGGGGAATAATCTCCCTGACCTCAGCCACGCCTGTTGTCAGGGTTCCCGTTTTATCAAAGACAAAACTTTTGATTCGTCCCAATTCCTCCAGAAAAATCCCGCCCTTGATCAATATGCCATGTCGTGCCGCAGTGGACAACGCAGAAATTACGGTGACCGGAGTCGAAATGATCAAGGCACAAGGACAGGCAATCACAACCAGGACCAGCGCCCTGTAAAACCAGATACTCCAGCTCCCATTTAAGAAAAACGGAGGGATCACAGCAATGAAGAATGCCAGCGTAATAATGATCGGCGTATAGTAACTTGAGAAGGTTTCAAAATATCTCTGGGAGGATGCTTTTCTTGACGCAGCCTCTTCAACCATATGAATAATCCTGGCCATCCTGCTTTCTTTCCAGGGATGAGACACGGTCATTTCGATCGTTCCCTGTAAATTGAGGGTTCCAGCATAGACGGTGTCATTTTCTTTTTTATCAACCGGCAGGGATTCGCCGGTCATCGTAGCTTGATTGATACTGGAACGTCCCTTGATAATTAATCCGTCAAAGGGAATCTTTTCTCCCGGGCGCACAATCACGGTTTCACCCGCCTTGACCTGATCCACATTAACAAGCCGTTGTGTCTCTCCCATCTGAACTCTCGCCTGCGTCGGCGTTGCATCGATGAGCTGGCGAATCGCGTGGCGGCTCTGATTTACACTGTAGGTCTCCAGCCATTGGGCAAATGAAAAGAGTATGACCACTGAAGCGGATTCCAGGTAATCTTTCAGGGCAACGGCACCCAAAACGGCGATCGTCATCAGGACGTTCATGTCCAGGATGCCCTGGCGCAATCCGAGGAAGCCTTTCCTGGCAATGGCGTAACCGCCAACCCCTATCGCCGCTAAATAAATCGGAATCGACCAGTGCGAAGGAACAAGAAAAGAAAGGATCAACCCGGTCAGAGTCAGGACAAGGGCCCCGATCGTCAAAAGCAGGGGTCTGTTCAAAACCGGAATGGGCGGGAGATTCAGGAACAAATCAGATTTTTTAATGGAGTATCCGAGATTCTTGACTTCTTCTTCAATCTTTCGAATTTCACACTGCGAGGTTTGAAACCTGACCGTCAATAGAGTCGTCATAAAATTCAGATCGGCCGCTTCAACACCGATGACATGACGGATCTGATTTTCTATTTTTAACCCGCAATCGGGACAATCCATATCACCGATCGTGAATTGAACCGTCTCTGTTGGGCCAACATCCATGGGTTTCATTTAATGATTATACTGGAGATGATCTTTGAGAAACAATATTTTAGCGAGTTTGATCCGATTATTCCTTGACGAATTTGATGAGGGTTCCCCCGACTCTGATAATATCCCCCGCTTTGAGAAACTGGGTTTTTACCTGCTGCCCGTTAATAAAACTGCCGTTCGTACTTCCCAGATCGGTAAAGCGGTATCCCTGATCGGTCAATTCGATTGTGGCATGCTGCCTCGATATTTTTACGTCTCCCAGCATCATGTCTGCTTTCATTCTCCCAATCGTTAATTGAGGCTTATTTAAAACAACTCTTCGTCCCATCTGCTCCCCGCCGACTAATTCCAGATACCATTTTGCTTTTGCCAATCGACCCGTTGAGAGCTCTTCACCCACCGGCGGTCCCACGTCGGGAGCAACAGCTGTTACAGAGGGAGGAGTCAAATCCAGCTCAAAATCGAGCTTTTCGGCCGTCATGAGTTTTGGCTTCTGTTTTTGAAAATATTCGACAATGCCTCCAGACACTTCCTCAGGGGTCAATCGGTTTAACAGTAACGGAGTTATCTTTGCATTATGGTATACCTCCATGGTCAACAGTGAGATATCCTGACTTAAGACATAGACCAGAAACTGGTTTCCGATATCGCATTCGTCCGGTTTTTGTTCTGGCTGAAAGAAATAGGATGCAATTCCTCTTCCGGATTTGAAATAAAAGAAGCTGACACCTCCCGGGGTGTGGAGAAGAATCATATTCTCCCCGGGATCATTCTGGATTGTCTCAATCTTTTTTTTCAGATCCTTTTCCTGAATGGACCCCTTATAAGCAGGCTTATTTTGGGAAGGGGTCAGCAGGCATTTGGCAAAGACGGGGTCCACGGCATAATATGAGAGCATCAGATCAGGGAGACCTTGAAGGAGATTGAAATAATCCCTTCCTCCCAGGGTCCGGAAGGTGTTCTCTTCGATATAGAACGCTCCCAGCGGACTCCCTTCCAACGCAACCAGATAGGTTGTTTTGGACTGGGACTCCCCCACCATCAAATCAATCCGCTCTTCCCTTTTTTCATGCAATTTCTTAAAAAGGGTGTTTACAAATGGGGTGCTGTACCTTTTTTTTTCGAAATAGGTTTTAATAACGGGAATGTGAATATCAAGCATTTTAGGCTTTCTCTATCCGCTATACTTTAACGGGATCCAGGTGGATCTGACCGAGATCGTCGAGCATTTCCTTAGCTTTGGCATAACGGGAGGATTTATCCTTTTCAATAGATTTCATCACAATATTCACAAGGGAGTCCGGAATTTTTTCATTGAACTTTTTAGGAGATTCGGGAATCGTGTGAAGATGATGGTAATAAATATCCCCTTCTGTATAGGGTGGCCGCCCGGTCAACAGGTGATAGAGCGTGCAACCCATTGCATAAAGATCTGTCTGGGCATCTACGTTCTTGCCCATAATCTGTTCGGGGGACATATAATAGGGAGTTCCTTTCACAGAAGTTTTTTCACTCGCGCCTTCGTGGAGAAGTTTGGCTAAGCCAAAATCCATAATCTTGACTACTTTGTCACGGGTCAACATGATATTCGCCGGCTTGATATCGCGATGGACCACGCTTTTCTCATGGGCATATTCCAATCCCAGTGCAAGCTGCCTGGCGATGCCCACGACAACCGGAAGCGGCACGGTTCCTTTGACTTTTCCCAAAAGTTCTTTCAGGGTAATACCATCCAGAAATTCCATGGTGATATAATAATTGCTTCCTACTTTACCCGTATCGTAAATCGTGACGATATGGGTGTGATTGAGCGCGGCGGAGGTCCTGGCCTCCTGCATAAAACTTTCCAAAAATTGGGGATTATCCTTGAAGGTGTCAGGCAGGATTTTATAGGCGACAATTCTCTTTAAGACCAGGTCTTCCGCCCGATAGACGATACCCATCCCTCCCCGTCCAAGTTCATTGATAATCTTGTACCGGTTCGTAATGGTATGGGCCTCAGTCTCTTCGGGTGTGAGGTGCGAAGCTTTCTCAGCCCTTTCTTTTAATTGTACGAGCCGCGCGGGAACATCTTTGTAACTCAAATCTTCGGAGATGATTTTTTCATAGATTGAAATCGCTTCATTTAAATCCCCTATTTTTTCAGTCAATAAGGCCAAATTATAAAAGGTTTCGAGATTCTCCCGCGTGACACCCTTTCGTTCTATCAGTTTCTGATATTTTTCGCGTGCCGGACCAAGCATTCCTTTCTGTTCAAAGAGATTCCCCAAAATATGGGACACTTGATCGTAATTCTTGGATTGAGAAGTGACTTTTTGATACTGACTGATTGCCCGATCCGTATTCCCCAGTCTATGATAGAGGTCCCCGGCCTCGGAATGACCTCCCCCCTTTTCAAAACAGATTGCCGCTTTCTCCAACTCCCCGTTTTCTGCGTACAGTTTTGCAGCATCTTTAAATTTCTCGCCAGCCTCCAGACTGCGGGCCGTCAAAAGAGGCAATTTTGCTTTGGAATAGGCAAACGCGGACTGCTCATAGAGATGGGCTTTTTCCAGCAGGGGCCCGGCCGAAGCAAACTCTTTTGACTTCAGATAAAGATCTCCTGCTTTCGCTGAATATTCTTCTATTTTTCTTATTTTCTCAGGCGACCTTTCTTCTTTTTCGAGAACTTCCACGAATTTTTCGTAATGCGCAGCCGCTTTTAAAAAATCGCGCGTCTGAAAATACATTTCACCGGCCTTCAGGAAGAGACCCTCTTTCTCGTAGCATTTTGCGGCTTCCGCATAGACCTTTCCTTCTTCATAAATTCGTCCCGCTTCACGGAATTTTTCCATCTTGATATAAATCCGGGCCGCTTGTCCGTATTCGTCTCCACGAATATACATCGCCACAGAGCGTTCATGTTCCCCGATTTCCTGCAACAAATCTCCTGCATCAATATATTTTCCATTTTTCGCGAATCGCTCCGCTCTTTTTATCACCGTTTTCCGATAAAGAGAACGGGGTAGAATTCGTAGAAGCCAGGCGACCAGAAACGAGTCCACAAACATCCGGGCCATCATTAAGGAGACCAGGAACGCCGAGAGAATGATCAATGACAGGACAAGATAAGATGGCGTATTTTGACTCACCTCATTCCAAAACAAATGTAACTGTCGCAGAAGGTCTTCTAGAAGATCCCGGAACTCCGGATATTTGGAAAGGAATTCTTGATAGGTGGTACTGATCTGCCTGAGGAACTCCTTTAGAAAAACCATTTGATACCACCCCCATCAGCCTCCGCGGGCCAAAGGCATTTATTTTTCATTCGAATTCAAACCTTGACCTGGAATTCCAGCACGGTCTGGCCGATCTGGATCTTATCTCCATTTTTCAAAAAATCTTCCGCAAGCACAAACTGGTTCAAGAGGGTTCCGTTGGTGCTTTTCATATCTTTTATGACAAAAAAACTGTCATAAATCTCAATCAGACAATGTATTTTTGATACCCGGGAATCTTTGAGAGAAATGTCGGCACCACCCCTGCCGATACAAAATTGGCTCTTTCCGTTAAGAGGATGAATTTTTCCTTTGTCCTGGCCTTCAATCACTCTAAATGAAAGACTTTTCGCAGCTGGAACCACCCTGTTCTTACCTGAAATCGCTCTGACGACCTCGGTTCTGGACCAAACGACTTGCATTTCGTCGGGTTGATGGCCTCCCCCAGTCAAGAGAATCGTTTGATCGTTTGCGTCACCGGCCGGTCGATTGGCTTCACCCATTCTGAATCCCCCCTTATGCTTCTTCATTGAAATTGAGAAATATCTTAAAGTCTAGCATATGAACGAAGTTTATCAAGCTGTATTGATCCTCCAATCGAAACCACCTATAATAGGCTCCTATGTTAGAATCTCCTCCTAATGTCCTGCGTTTAAAGTTCGTCCCGATTCTATTGCTCAAGTCCTGCAGTTCGAGGGAGAGTTGAAAGAATTGCGAAACGCTTCAGGAGTCACTGGCGCACGTAAACTCGATCCTCGTCTTCAAAGAGATATTGATTATCTCGAAAACCTGCTGGCCCAGGCCATTCGCAATCAGGAAGGAGACGTCCTTTTAAACAAAGTGGAATATTTCCGAAAACTTTGCAAAGAACTCCGCATTTCCTATGACCCGGATAAGGAAAAAAAGCTCATCCTCGATATCGAGGAACTTGACTTGACTGAAACCGCAAAAATAATCAGGGCGTTTGACATCTCCTTTCATCTCCTGAATGTCGCAGAAGAAAACTTTGCAATGCAGGTGAGGCGTGACCAACGGAGAAGCGCCTCCCATTATGAACCTCACCCTCTCGAACATTGTTTTTCCCAACTCGGAAGCGAGAAAAAAAGCTTTCAGTCTTTTCCAGAACTTCTCAGACATATGTGGATTGCACCGGTCATGACCGCACATCCGACCGAGGCAAAACGCCAGACAATTCTTGAAAAATACAGGAAGATTTATCTTTTCATACTTAAGAAACTGAACCCGATCTGGACGCCTCGCGAACTCGAGCTTCTTGAGCGCGAAATCCTGAGCGAAATCATGCTTCTCTGGCAAACCGGAGATATCTTTCTCGAACATCCCACTGTATTTGAAGAGGTCAAGGGTGTTCTCTTTTATTTCAAGGAAACATTTTTCAAAATTATTCCTCAGTTTTACCGGGAGACTGACCACTATCTTCAAAAAGAGCGCCAAGAAAAAGATCTTCCCCCGCTGGCCGTCCCGTCTTTTTTAAAATTTGGATCTTGGGTAGGAGGAGATCGCGATGGAAACCCAAAGGTCACTTCCAGGATTACCGAATGGACTTTAAGAACCCACAAGGATTTCGTTCTATCGCTTTATCTGGAATCCATTCTGACCCTGACCGAAAACCTGAGCCAGTCCAGGCACCTGGTCCAGATCTCTCCCCAACTCGCGGAAAGCATCGAAGCGGATAAAATACTGTTTGATCCTTTTACCGGAACCGTCAGCAATCGTAACGTTCATGAACCTTATCGCCAGAAATGCACTTTCATCAGGTTGAAAATCGAAGAAACCCTTAAATATAACCGCCTGTTCCTTGAAAAACAGACTCTCAGTGAGGAAAAACTTTACCAGTTCAAAGGATATGATCATCCTGAAGCACTGTTGAAAGATCTGGGCCTGATTCAACAGTCATTAAATGCTCATCAGGGAGAGCTTATCTCTTCTTTATTTGTTGAACCTCTGATCCGCCAGGTGGAGGTATTTGGATTCCATCTCGCCGCTCTTGATATTCGACAGGATGCCGGCCAGCATCGGAAAGCCATTCATGAACTCTTTTCAAGAACAGGGGTTCATGCCTCATTTGAGTTTCTTTCAGAAAAGGAAAAGAGAAGCCTTCTTTCGAAGGAGCTCTTGACGATCCGGCCGTTTACTCCGCCGGGCATGACATTTTCTCCGGAAACCGAAGAGACCTTGAAGATGTTCCACTTAATCAAAAAAGCACAGGATGACCTTGGAACCCACGTCATTGGAAGTTACATCATCAGCATGACGACTTCCTTATCCGATATTTTGACGGTTCAGGTACTTTGCAAAGAGGCGGGTCTATATGGGCGAACTGCGCAGGGTGCCCCCATTTCGAAAGTGGATATTGTTCCTCTCTTTGAAACCATCCATGATTTAAGAAATGCCTGTCAAATTATGAAGAGCGCCTATCGTCATCCTTCGTATCAAACCTATCTCAGAGGAAGAAACCATATCCAGGAGATCATGCTCGGCTATTCCGATAGCAGCAAGGATGGAGGAATTCTCGCCTCTTCCTGGGAGCTCTACCAAACTCAAAAGGGGCTCACAACGCTCTCTCGTGCCTCCAAGATTCAATTAAGGCTTTTTCATGGAAGGGGAGGTACCGTCGGAAGAGGGGGTGGACCGACTCACAAAGCCATTCTGGCGCAGCCCGATGGAACCGTCAATGGCCAGATCAAAATCACTGAACAGGGTGAAGTGGTCTCCTCAAAATACGCCAATCGCGGGACTGCGCTCCATCATCTTGGGCTCATGACCGCCGGAGTCTTTACAGCAAGTTTGAAACCCAGGAGAGCGCCGGCAAAAGAAAGGATCTACGAAAAGGCCTTCAACACAATTTCAGAGATATCCTATCGACTTTACCGGGACCTCGTCGAAGATCCCGCCCTTGTAAAATATTACTACCAGGGCACCCCTATTTCCGAGATCGGTCTTCTGAATATCGGTTCCCGTCCCGTCTACCGGAAAAAAGAAGGCAAGATTGAAGATCTGAGGGCCATTCCATGGGTCTTCAGCTGGACCCAAAATCGTCATCTTATCTCCGCCTGGTATCCCATTGGCTCGGCACTAGAGAGCTTCATCCGATTGAATAAAGAGGCAAACCTGTCGCTGCTGATTGAAATGTATCAGGACTGGCCTTTTTTCTCCAACTTGATCGATAATATTCAAATGACGCTTGCCAAAACGGATATGCACATCGCAAAACTTTATTCAACCCTGGTCAGCGAACGCCCGGTACGGGACAATGTTTTCAGAAAATTGAATGACGAGTATGAAAAACTCCTTTCGATTATTTTAAAAATCGTCCAGTCTGAAGCCATTCTCGATAATGACCTGCCGCTCCAGCAATCGATTGAATTAAGAAACCCCTTCATCGATCCTATTCATTATATTCAGGTCAGGTTGCTCAAGCTTCTGCGATCAGGTGAAACGGGGGTTGAGAGAGAGAAATTGACCCATGCGATTCTCTTATCCATTAATTGCATTGCAACTGGGATGAGGAATACCGGTTAGTCCGTGTTGAAAAGGGGAATCGTCTAAGTGATCCATTGGGTAAAAATCCGGAACATTCGCTGTTCAACTTTGATCTGTTTTAAATGATCGACCTGATCAGGTGGTACAGGTTTGAAAAAGGGAAGAGGTATGATTGGTATCCGGATCTCCCGTATTGACATAGATCAGATAGTGAATGACTTCATGCTTCCAGGAACTGAAAGTGCCGATTTTAACCAGATTGGGCTCATCAAATTCGCCGCTGCAGCCTGACGTGTAATACGGACAGGTAAAACTCGGCGGCATCATGATGATCGAGAGATCACTGAAATTCCCTTTCGGTAACTGCGCGCAGGTCTTTGCTTCGTCAAATTTCTGTTGGAGAAAAGCAATCGTATTCGCATCGATAAAAACGCCCTGAAGGCTGCTGGTCGCGGCCTGAGAGGTTTTTCCACAACCTGTCGTATTGATCAGGGTGATCAGCAGGAGTCCCAGAGATCCAATTCTCTTGAAAGCAAGCGACATTTCTTAATCCAGATTTACATGACCACTTCCTCCTAAAGCAAAAGATATGCCAATGGTACTAACTTATTTTTCATTAGTTCTTAAAGAGTTGTATCCGGGAGTGCCGGGAATGCCCGGAGAAGTCTTACTTTAGAAATAAAAGGATGTTCAATTATGTGCAGATGACGATTGGAGAAAAGATCATTTACAGGACGGGAGATTCCAGAAAGGTCAGCGTGCCCGAAGAAGAATCGAGTCTGACCAAAATACCAAAGGGGAGCGTGATATTCTGGTTTCCGTGTCCAAATGGCAAGCCGGACAAGACGGGACAATTCAGACCTTCCAGACTTTCAGTCAGGATTTCTTTCAATGTATACTCCGATCCGGCAGGGGGTTCACAGTTTAAGAGTTTCCCAATCAAGATTCCTTTAACCTTTTCTAGCTTTCCCGCCTGTTTCAGTTGAGTCAGCATCCGGTCTATCCGGTAAGGAGCCTCGTTGACCTCTTCAAAAAAAAGGACTTTGCCTTCCGTTTCGACCTCATAGGAGGTTCCGAGAGAACTACAGAGCAGGGATAAACATCCCCCGGTCAGTCTTCCTTCCGCCCGACCCTCTCTTAAGACCTGAATCTCCGGAATTTCCCAGGTTCCAAGTGGCTTCGCAGAAATCAGCATGTCGAGCAGAAACTGGTTTGTCAGAGCATCTTCCGAGCGGCTGAAATGAGAAACCATCGGACCATGAAATACCGGGATTTCGAGACGGGAAAAATAAAGCAGAAGCGTTGTGAGATCACTGCACCCGATGAATATGATTTCCGGCTTCCGTAAGAAGTTCCCCTGTAGTATCGGAATCAATCGTGAAGAACCGTATCCTCCTCTTGCGCAGATAATGGCTCTCACATCCTGTTGAAACATCCATTGAAGGTCTTCAGCCCGTTCCTGATCGGTTCCGGAAAAATAGCGATAGGATCCGGACAAATGTTTTCCTTCGATCACATGAAATCCAAAATTTCTCAATCTTTCAATCCCCTTTTTTAAGAGTTCCGGGGAAATTGGACCTGCTGGGGCCACAATGCCGATCGCGTCCCCGATTTTTAACGCATTAGGTTTTTTCATGGATCACCAGGTTGTAAATGAAATCATGCAGAATTGGCCTGAATTCCTTCAGCGCAGAATTGTCGCGAGTCGGATGAATTCGGTTTGAAAGGAATATCACGCCCAGATCCACGACCGGATCGAACCAGATCGACGTTCCGGTAAAGCCGAGATGACCAAACGATCTTTTCGAAAAATGTATTCCTGCGCTTGATAAATCTGACGGAAACATCCATCCAAGCCCCCAGTCGGCTGAAAACCTCTCTCTTTCGACAAATGTTTTGACAATCGACTCTGTCAAAAACGGGCTCTCGTTCCTGTACCCTTTTCTCCACTCTGTAAAACAGGCATAAACAGACCGGGCGGTACCAAAAAGACCGGCATGGCCCGCCACACCTCCCATCACGCAGGCATTCTCATCATGAACTTCCCCCTGTACGATTTTGTGTCGCCATATTGACTTTTCCGTCGCCATGAAAGATCTCTCCTGGCCAAACAGATTCAGAGGTCTAAATCCAAGATTCTTGATTCTTAAAGGTTCAACGATCTCCCGGATAAAAAGTTGATCAAGAGAAATTCCGCTTTGGCATTCCAGCATTTCGCCTAACAGGATAAAGCCCAGGTCGCTGTATAGGGTACGACTCCCGGGAGAATAAAGGAAGGGCTCTTCATGAATTTTTTGGAATATCGATGCCTTTTCCTTTGAATTTTTCTCGCAACTCCAGAAGGTCCCATCGGAAACAACTTCCAAATAATAGGGTCTCCAATCCGGAAATCCGGAAGAGTGGCTCAGGAGTTCCCGGATTGACGTATTTCCTTTTTCGGAATCAAGAGGCGCAACAAGAATATTCCCCACTCGATCATCCAGAGACAATTTTCTACTCTGAACAAGAAGGGACATCAGGAAAACGGTAGCAAGGGGTTTCGTCAGGGATGCCAGGTCAAAAAGCGTTTCGGAGTCAACCTTTTTCGGTTTTAAACCTTCTATTTTCCACGAAGTTTCGCCTGCTTCCACCTCAAAAATAATTTCTCCATGATTAAATACGAGAAGAGAGGCTCCGGAAAAGGCGTGATCGGCAATGGCGCTTTGTAGTAGAAGGGTAAGTTGTTTTAGACCTGGTTTCAAACAGTCCTAAGGATGCGGGTTAAGAGCCCTCAAGAGTTTCTGATGAATTCCGTCAAATCCCCCGCTTGACATCACACAGATCAAATCTCCGGGTCGAACTTCTGGAACGATCCGGGATACGATCTCCTCTGCATTTTGGCAGAGAACAGCTGAAGGTCCTCCCTGACTGATCTCCTTGACCAAAAGAGTGGAATCAAGCCGTTCCTCAAGGGGTATCTTCTCCATTCCAGGGGGCGCTGAAATAACCACTTTTTCCGCGATGTCAAAACAACGGCTGAACTCCTTTTGAAAGAAATTCCTTCGGCTGGTCGCTGACCTCGGTTCGAAAATCGCCCAGAGCCTTCTCTCAGGATACCTTAATTTTACCGCCTGAAGAGTCTCCCTGATCGCAGTCGGATGATGAGCAAAATCATCCATGATCAGGATATTTTGTATCTCACCGACGATTTCCTGTCTTCTCTTGACTCCCTTAAAACTCTGAAGTCCTTTTTGAATGTCTGGCTTTGAAATCTGAAGATGATGTGCCAAACCAATGACTGCGAGAGAATTTCTGATGTTGTGCTGACCCATGAGCGGAGACTCAAAAGTCTCAAAAAAATTTCCCTGATAATAAACATCAAACTTTAGGCCCTCTTTTGTCTTGGAGGGCCGGACTTTTTCAGCGCACCATTGGAAACCTCTGCCAATGCCATAAGTTTCCACCCGGCAGGCGAGATCCCGGAGAATCTTTCGGATATTGGAGTCTTCACCTGAAGCCAAGAGCAATCCTTCGGGCGGAATGAGTCGAACAAACTTCAGGAACGCAGACTGAATCTGTTCGAGAGACTTATAGATATCTCCGTGATCAAATTCAATGCTCGTCAGAACTCCGTAGTAAGGACGGTAGTGAAGGAATTTAGGTCCTTTGTCAAAAAAAGCGGAATCGTATTCGTCTCCCTCAACGACAAAATAGGGACCCTTTCCCAATTGATAGTTGCGATTAAAATTCTTGACGAAACCTCCAATCATAAATCCAGGATTCAGGCCGCCTGTTTCCAGGACCCATGCAGCCAACGAAGACGTTGTGGTTTTACCATGTGTTCCTGAAATCACGACTGGCGTTTTATCGCTTAGAAAAAACTGGCTCAATGCCTGAGGAAAGGAGAGGTAGGGAATATTTCTTGCTAGAACTGCCTGAACTTCCGGGTTGTTTTTCGAAACGGCATTTCCGATGATAACCAGTTCCACATTCGAATCAATATTTTTATCGGAAAATCCTTTTCGACATTCAATGCCCTGATCCTGAAGGACCGAACTCATGGGTGGATAAATATGCTCGTCAGATCCCGTGATCTGATAGCCGGAGGCTTTTAACATGCCAGCCAGAGAACCCATTCCGGTCCCGCAAATCGCGATCATGTGGATCCGAGTTATATTCTGACTTTTTGAATTCACGTAACCGCTCCCCTGATCGATACCCCGGGCTAATCGCGGTATTTAAAGAAATTCGTAAAGCCCTCTTTCGCCACATCCGACCCCTTTATCCGCCAATGTCCGTTGTTGATAACCAGCGCGGCTATCGCAACTTCAGGCTTTTCGAGCGGGGCCATTCCCACGAACCAACTGTACTTTCCGGGAGGATCGTTCCCGGTGAGAGAACCTGTCTTTCCTCCCACAGTAATATCACGTAGCGCTGCAGAGCGATGATACCTCCGAAAGGCTCTTCTGGAGGTACCACTTATTATGGTTTGTCCCATCATTTCCTTCAAAAGTTCGGTCGTATTCGAGGAAACGACATGCCCTATCACTTCCCTTTTCGGAGAATAGATTTCATTTCCCTCCTGATCGATGATCTTATCGATCAGATGGGGAACAATCAGATCTCCTCCGTTTCCGATAGCCGAGGCAATGAGCGCTCCATGAATCGGACTCATTTCAGTATCGCCGAAACCCGCCGCAGTGTAAGCCACTTCCTTAGGGTCTTCCGCGATGCTCGCATGACTGATCTGGAGAGGAATTTCAAAGGGTATTGCCTGATTGAAGCCAAATGCATTCGCGTAATTTAAAAGTGTCGCGTTATCAAGCCAAAGCGTGGCCGCTTTCGCAAATGGAACATTAGCCGATTTCGCCAAAGCATCGGTTAGAGAAATTTTTCTAAAATCTCTCTCGGGATGGACTTCCCAGTTGTTTCTGCGCAAATGATAGAGGCCTCCCTGAAAAGAAATCATCGTGTCTGGTGACGCCTTCTTTTCTTCGATGGCAGCCGCCGCCGTGACGAGTTTAAATACCGAGGCGGAGGGATAGGAGGCCTTAACCGCCCATCCCTTTACTTTTGGATGATAACTGGAATGCTCAACCATCGCCAGAACTCTTCCACTATAAGGGTCAATTGCCACAAACACCCCGTAGGGGACGCGCCGATCCTTAAAATATTTTTTCATTTTTTCCTGAAGGAAAGGTTCTACCGTATAGAAAGCTGTCAGGCCGTTTGAAAATCTGGACTGATAATGATTTTCCACAGGGCGAACCAGTTCAGGGTGGAATCCTTCCGTAAAAGCGAGCGATCCCTCTCTGATTTGCAGGGGAGATCCCTCCAGCTTTTTTTCCAACGACGGCGGATCTTCCGCAATAAGGGTTTCCGCATTCAGGTCCCCTCCAACAAAGAGGAACATCAGAATTCCCCCTAACACCACAACGGGCAACTTATTCAAATGGATTCACTCCTTATTTTCGTTTAATCGCATATCTAAATATACCTCAAGAATAGTTTTCTGTCTCCTTCTCCTCCTGTTCCTCGACCGACAGGGAGATCTCAAAATTTTTAAGCATCGATCGTATTTTTTCGATAAACAGCAGCTTTTGTCTTCGAAGATCGATCAATTCGCCTTTAAGCCGGGCCGAATCCTCACGAATACCTTTGATGATTTGATCCGCCTGGACTTCGGCTTCTTTGACAATCAGCGCCGATTCTTTCAACGTATTGCTTTTTTGAACTTCGGCCAGTTGCTGTGCAGAGATGAGCGTCTGACTCAAGAGGGCCTCTTTCTTTTTGAACTCGCTCAAAGAAGATTCGAGACCCGTCATCTGTTCCTTTAAATAAAGATTCTCTTTGATCAGGGCCTCGTAGTCCTCCGTCAAGGTGTCCAGAAATGCGTCGACTTCTCCGCGATCGTATCCTTTCCATTTTATTTTGAATCCCATTTGTTGAATATCAAGCGGTGTGATTTTCATGTTCTATCCCTCCCAAACTTTATTCATACCGGTCCCCGTTTCCGGCTGGTCATCCCATTCCCCAATTTCAGGATGAGAACTGCCTCGAAAACTGATACAAGGTCTTGATCAAAAAACTTTGCAAAAAATAAATGATGAGAATCACAATCAGCGGGGAGAGGTCAATGCCATGACGATAGCTCCCGAGCGCATTTCTAATCGGTGCCAGAGCAGGTTCTGTCACCTTATTTAAAAATTGAACGATGGGATTATAGGGATCCGGGTTAACCCATGAAACCAGAGCGCGTGCAATAATGATATAGGTATAAATCGTGAGAAGGTAGTCCAGCAAGGTCGCAATCGCAGAGATAAAATTACCCATCACAAACATGAACGAGTTTCCCTTCCTAAAAAGTGTCGATCAGACCGGCTTGTTCATCCCTTGCCCAGTTCGAAAGACCGATGACTGGCTGCTTTCATCGCTGAAATCACGGTATCTTTAAATTCTCTTTTTTCCAACATGGCAAGCGCCGCCACTGTCGTTCCACCGGGCGAAGCGACTTTTTGAATCTGTTCGCGCGGAGACAGTCCCGTCTTTATTAACAACTTGACAGATCCAAAAATGGTTTGAGTGGCCATCTGCATCGCCGATTTCTCCGACAATCCCAATTCGACACCGCCGGCCACGAGTGCTTCCACAAATGCAAACAGATACGCAGGTCCGCTTCCGGAAAGGGCCGTTACCGCATTCATTTGATCTTCATTCACCACACAGGTTTTTCCGATTCGATTAAAAATCCTCCGGATAAGCGCTTTTTCCTGCGCAGAAATTTCTTTCGAATAAGAGAGCGCCGTCATGCCTTTCTTGATCAGGGCGGGTGTATTCGGCATGGCTCGAACGATTTTTTGACCAGCATTCAGGAGAGATTGCATCTTTACAATGGTCACCCCGGCCGCAATCGAAATAATCACGGACCCGGGCAAAAGCGCATCACGGATCTCCGTTAGAAGTGCGGGAAGGATTTGTGGTTTCACGGCAAGAATAACCCAGCTCTTTCCCTTGACCGAATCTTTCGCGGTATTCGAGTATCGAATTTTCATTTTATCTGTTTTTCTTTTAACCTCCGGATCCGGGTCATAGACCGACAGACTCCCGGTCGCAACAAATGGGAGGGAAACCAGGGACTTTAAAAGTATCATGCCCATATTTCCGCACCCTAAGAGGGAAACTCCAGTCGCGTTCAATTTAACCTTTCTCCAAATAACGACCTGCCAATCCGAATATGGGTCGCCCCTTCTTCAATGGCGACCTCAAAATCATCCGACATTCCCATAGAAAAGATCTGGCAAATCTTTCCAAGACGGGAATCCACTTCTTCGCCGAAACTTCTGAGCTTTCTGAAATAGGGACGTGAATCCTCCGGAACGGAACAACGAGGGGGTATTGTCATCAGGCCTCTTAGTTTAACATAGTTCAGCCGATTTATTCTATCGAGTTGCGATAAGAGCTCCCCCGAAGTGAATCCAGCCTTGGTCGTTTCCCCCGAAAGATTCATTTCGATCAGAATATCTTGGTGGGTCCCCTTTATTTCAGCCTGTCGGGAGATCTCTTCAGCGAGGTTCAATGAATCGACAGAATGTATCAGAGAAAAACGGCCGACTACCTGCCTGACTTTGTTCCGTTGCAGTTTACCAATAAAATGCCACTCGGGCGTGTAGCCTTTTGAACGGATCAAATCCATCCTGGGTAACGCTTCCTGGACCCGGTTTTCTCCCAAAATCTGAATTCCCTTTTGAAGAGACTCGATAACCTTTTCCGGGCTGACCGTTTTAGTGACGGCAACCAAATGGATATCGGAAACAGATCTTCCGCTTCGACGCGCCGACTCGGATATTTTGCGAGAGAGCAAATCAAGATTTGCTTTGACCGTCATTTCTCAATCCAATTCCACTGATGATCCGTCTGTTTCCTCCCTTTTCCCTGCGAAATGAAGGAAGTAGATCGGCATGACAGAAAGTACAAGCTTCGCTCCAGGCGACATGGCTGTCCAAAACACCATTCTTTAACAATTGCCTTCGATTGATCTCATGAAGATTAAGCCGCATTTTGTCTTCCGAGGAGATAATCAGATCTTCCCAACTCGGATCGGCGCGACGAAAAAGAAGCGCCACATCCTCCTTAATATCAAAACAGCAGGCCTGAATGGCGGGACCCGATGTCACCCTGATCTCGGACGGTTTGCATTGAAAATGTTTCTCCATTTCCTCAATAGCAGCGCCGCATATATTAAACAAAGTGCCCTTCCATCCCGCATGAATTGCAGCAACAACCCTTTTCACCGGATCATACAAAAGGATTGGAAGGCAATCGGCCGAATAGACGGTCATGACCAAACCCGGTTCATCCGTCATCAGTCCGTCGTAGGGATACTGAACATATTCCGATCCTGCCAGGGAGCGAATCAGCTCCGGCCGGACCCGAAGGAGATCCTTCCCATGGACCTGTCTGACTCTGCACGTTAGCGACATGACCCCTGCGAGCAGAGCCGGATCTGAGACAAAAAAACAGTCGATCTGTTCCTTCGCCGTATCGAGATCACAAAACGATTTGTTCCCCGGGAGAGGGCCTGGAGACATTTTTAACTAAAACTTTTTGTTCCGAAGAAAAGCGGGAAGATCCCACTCATCTTCCTCGACACGCACTTCGACCTTAGGAAGCTGCGGCGAGCGGGCTCGGATAAAGGCCGGGGCATCAAGAGGTTTCTCCGGTTCGCGGACAGGACTTTCAACCCCTGAAACCGTTCTTGTCTCCTGGATTCTCGGTTCAGGAACAGCCAGTTTTCGCTCAAATCCGGTCGCAATAACCGTAACGACCAGTTCGTCTGAGAACTCTTCATTGATCACGGAACCAAAGATGATGTTCGCATCGGGATCGGCTCCCTTCTGAATGATGGATGAGGCTTCTTCCACTTCGTGAAGGGACAGGTCTGGTCCGCCGGTAATATTGATCAAGATCCCCTGTGCACCTTCCACAGATCCATCATCCAGCAGGGGGCTATTTACCGCCTTTTGAGCCGCTTCTGCGGCACGATTGGGACCGGACGCCCTTCCCATCCCCATGACGGCCCTGCCGTTATAGGACATGATGGTTCGAACGTCCGCAAAATCTACATTGATCAAACCCGGTGTCGTGATGAGATCGGCGATTCCATGCACTGCCTGATGCAGAACATCGTCGGCAATTTTAAAAGCCGAAGTGAGGGGCGTTGTTTTTTCTACCAATCCAAGTATTTTCTGATTGGGAATGGCGATAAGCGTATCCGCATTTAATTTAAGTTCTAGAATTCCTTCGTCCGCCCGGTGGGCTCTCTTGGATCCCTCAAATGAAAAAGGACGCGTCACGACCGCGACCGTCAGCGCGCCCAGCTCCCTTGCGATATGAGCTATGACCGGAGCCGCTCCTGTACCCGTGCCTCCACCCATTCCGGCTGTCACAAATACCATATCCGCGCCCATAAGAAGCTCTCTGATCTTGTCAGAGTCCTCCAGTGCGGCCTCCCTTCCAATATGAGGATTGGCGCCCGCTCCCAGACCTTTGGTCAACTTGCTTCCGATTTGAAGTTTTTGCGGTGCCATCGAAAGGCCCATGGCCTGGATATCGGTATTGACGGCGATAAATTCAACGCCTTCCAGATGACTCAGTATCATGGTATTCACCGCATTACATCCTCCTCCGCCCACACCGATTACTTTTATTTTTGCAGATTTGGACTCCTGATTTTCTTCAAATAAAAACATAATTTGTCCCCCTGTTCTTAGGCGTGCCGTTGATTTTGTCATTAAAAAAGTTCTTTGATCCATTCCCTTAATTTTCCCGTCAGGTGCCCGTTTTGCCCTACAGGTTGCTCCGGCTTTTCCCGGGTCCTGACGGAATGAAGTATCAGACCGACTCCCGTAGCATACATCGGACTTCGCACCACATCTGCGACTCCCCCGATATCGATCGGAAACCCGATCCGAACGGGCAAATCCAGCACCTTCTCCGCAATTTCTGACAGGCCTTCCATCATGGCTGTCCCGCCTGTAATCACCAATCCGGATGCCGCCATTTCCTTCTGTCCGCACTTCTTAATCTCCTGAGAAACCAGATTAAAAATTTCTGTAACGCGGGACTCAACGATGTCTGACATGAACTGACCTGACAGGATTCGGGGCGTCCTCCCACCGACACTTGGAACTTCAATCGGTATCTCAGCGCCACTTTCCCTATTTAATGCACATCCATATCTAATTTTTATTTTCTCCGCTTCCGCAATCGGTGTTCTCAAACCCACGGCAATATCATTGGTGATATGGTTCCCGCCGATAGGAATGACGGCCGTGTGCCAGATGCTTCCGTTTCGGAAGACAGCGATGTCGGTTGTCCCGCCGCCGATATCGACAAGAATGACCCCCAATTCCTTTTCTTCGTCAAACAGTACGGATTCGCTCGAGGCCATCGGTTGAAGAATCAGCTCAGAGACATCCAAACCTGCCCTCTGAATACTCTTGGTGATATTCTGAGAAGAAGTAACCGCACCGGTAATAATATGGACTTCAGCCTCCAGTCGAACCCCCGACATTCCCATGGGATCCTTGATCCCGTCCTGGTCGTCCACCGTAAAGGTCTGAGGCAAGATATGAAGTATTTCACGATCTTGAGGTATCGCCACCGCTTTTGCCGCGCTGATCACCCGCCTGATATCTGCCGCACCGACTTCATGTTCCTTGACAGCGATCACACCACGACTGTTAAACCCCTTGATGTGGCTTCCTGCAATTCCGGCATAGACCGAATTAATCTGGACACCTGCCATCAACTCCGCTTCGTCAATCGCCTTTCGGATCGCCTCGACCGTACTTTCAATATTGACAATCACTCCTTTTCGTATTCCGCTTGACGGATGGGTGCCGATACCAATAATGTTGACCTTTTGAGAATCGACAACATCCGCGACGATCGCGCAGGTTTTGGTCGTTCCAATATCCAAACCGACTACTATCTTTTCACTCTTGCTCATGGGCGTCCCTCGACATGATAGTTTCCGTCTCTCCTGAAAATAGAATAAAATAAAGTTTATCTGGAATCATAGCATCCGACTCACGCTTTCTCCTTCACCGGCCTGACAATCACTTTGCCCGTGTAACGTAAATCGACATTTTCGATGACGATATCCCTGGCGAGGAGATCATTTCGAATGGCTAGAAACCTGAGCCACTGTTGAGCCGAATAGGGGCAGCGAAAAAGAAAGGAAGTCCCGCCGATGGTTGCCTCCAGATCATCTTCTGATTGAAGGACAATCCGGGTCAAATCTTCTCTTTCAATAAGAAAATTTGGTTTCATTGTAGATTTAATAAATTCGACTCCCCTTTGGACTTTTCTGACCTCCTTTTCGTCTCCTCGAAAAAACCTGGAGAGAAGAACACCTTTGATTTCGGGGAGTCCTTTTCCACCCGTTGTATCCCGGGTGATCGTTTTCCCTTCCTGGTCCAGCAAATAGACTTCACCTCCATCCCGGATGAATGAAATGGGCGTTTTTTCGTCGATTCGGATCTCGACTCTGTCGGGAAAATGCCTTTTCAATTGAACAGATTTGATCCAGGGTTCGGATTCAAGGCGACGGCGATATTCATCCAGATCGATTTTCAACAAAGATTGCTCCCGAATATTTCCGAGGTACGGATTGAGCTGATTTTCTGTAAGTCGGTTCAATCCCTGAAAGTCAATTTCGTGGATTCTGAAATAGGACGAAGTATCTAACCAGTCCATAAGCGATTCTCCGCCCGCAATCCCCAACAGGACCAGGAATAGAATAAATATCGCTTTTACGGTGATCCCTAACAGGTGTCGCTTTTTTTTGCGGTTCTGTTGCCTTTTATTCATTCTAAACGCAGAATTGACTTTTTTCTTACTTTTTCTGAAGAGCAGAGGACAATATCCTTTCTACCAGTCGGTCAAAGGAAATCCCGGCACCGCGAGCGATTTCCGGAAGAAGACTGGTTTCTGTCATTCCGGGAAGGGTATTCACTTCCAGTAAGAACGGCTGCTGATTGCGATCAAGAAGGAAATCGACACGGCTATATCCTTCGCATCCGATCGCCCGATGAGCGGCCAGGCCCAGCTGCATCAGTCTAATCGCAATGTCCTCGGGCAAAGGAGCGGGATAAATATGCTCTGACATGCCAGGGACGTACTTCGCCGTGTAATCATAAAACTTTCGCTGAGTTCGGATCTCTATGATTCCAAGTGGTGAATCTTCAAGTATTCCCACTTGAAGTTCCCTCCCTCGAATATAAGGTTCTATGAGGATTTCGGAATCATAGAGAAAGGCTTCGGTGAATGCCTCCTGTAGTCCCTCCTGGTTTTCTACAATCGAAACTCCGACGCTCGATCCTTCGCGACACGGCTTGACCACCCAAGGTTCGCCAAAAGAAAGAACCGAAGGCGCGAATGTTTTCTGATCTCGGCACGATAGTAGAAAGAACTCTGGCACCGGAAGGCGATGGAACATAAATATTTTTCGCGATGCGACCTTATCCATTCCCAAAGCGCTGGACAAGACTCCAGATCCCGTATAGGGAATTCCCAATGTTTCAAGTAAGCCCTGAATGGTGCCGTCTTCGCCCCCTTTGCCATGAAGCCCGTTAAATACAATTTCTATCGATTCCTTTTCTAAAAGAGCGCAAATGGATCGGCTCATTGGAATCTGAACCGCGTCATACCCGTTCCTCAAGAGCGCCTTTAAAATAGCCGTACCCGTCTTCATTGACACTTCAGCTTCGGCGGAATCGCCTCCCATCAGGACTCCGATTTTCTTAGGTGTGAGCGGCATCGGTTCCCACAATTCGTGCTTCGAGTTCTAAAGCGATTCCTTTTCTCTCTTCCACCGTTTTTCCCGCAAGTCTGATCAATTGGAGAATATCTTTCGAAGTCGCTGAGCCTTTATTGATAATGAAATTGGCATGTTTTTCGGATATTTGAGCGCCTCCGATCTGAATTCCCTTTAAACCCACCTCTTCGATCAGTTGGCCCGCAAATCCTCCCGGGGGATTTTTGAATATCGAGCCGACATTTGGATAAGATAGCGGCTGAGTCTCTCTTCTTCTTTTTAAAAACTGTGCCAGTCTTTCCTGAATTTCATGTTTCGACGCAGGCTCCAATCGAAAGCCGCCTCCAAGAATGATACCGTTCGGAAAGCGGGACGACCGGTAGCCGAAATGAGCTTCCTTTCGTCGCATGGTTATCATTTTTCCCTTCAAATTCAAGATCTGAATAAATTCGACCAGGCCAGATATCTCGCATCCCGGAACACCGGCATTCATTTTTAGTGCGCCTCCGACACTTCCGGGAATCGAGCTGAGAAATTCGAATCCAGACAATGATTCATCCAAGGCGTATTTAATGAGGCGTGGCAGGAGGACCCCGGATTCGGCAAATACGAGGTCCTGTTCCTGTCGTTCAATACCATTGAGATGACTGAGTTTGATCACAATTCCCCTGATACCCCCGTCGCGAACGATCAGGTTGGACCCGGCGCCCAATATGAAGAAGGGGATCTTTTCGGTTCCAATTTTCTTAAAGAGCAATATGAGATCGTTCCGATCAGCCGGAAATACCACCACGTCTGCCAATCCTCCCGTTTTAAGAGAGGTATATTTCTTCAAAGGTTCCTGATACGTCACCTTACCTTTGAAATCTTTCAAAATTCCTTCCAGTTTCTTCAGGAGTTCAGACATTGGAATATCTCCTCTCCCGCTTTCCAGATATCACCCGCTCCGAGCGTCAGCAAAAGATCATTCTCTTCCAAGAGGGGGACGACCACCTTTCCCCATTCGATTTTCCTTGGGAAATACATCACCTGTCGATGACCGGATTTCTTGATTTTATTAAAGAAGGTCTCCCCCGAAATGCCCGGAATGGGAGGTTCCCCGGCGCCATAAATGTCGGTGACTAATAGAAGATCAGCCAGATCAAAAGAAGAGACAAATTCTTCCATCAAGTCCCGGCTTCGGGTATAGCGGTGTGGTTGAAAGATGACCACCAGACGCCGCTTCCACCCTCTTTTGGCGGCCGCGAGGGTCGCCATAATCTCAGTCGGATGATGTCCGTAGTCGTCCACCACCATGACCTTTTTTCTTTCGCCAATGAGATGAAACCGGCGATCCGCGCCTCCAAACTCTGACAGGCCTTTTTGAATCATTGGAATTTCGACATCGAGCTCCAATCCCACGGCAATCGAAGCTAAAGCATTTTTAATATTATGTATTCCAGGCACTTTTATTTTAAAAGTCCCGAGACTTTCACCGAATGCGGTCACATCAAATGAAGAACGCCATTCGATCGATTCGATATTCGAAGCCTGTATATCGGACTGAGCGTGGAGTCCGCAGGTGACGACTCTTTTCTGGAGAAACGGGAACAGCGTTTGGTTAATGGGATCATCCAGACAAATCACAGAACAGCCATAAAAGGGGACTTTGTTCGCAAATTCCAGAAAGGCCTTTTTGATGCTCTCCAGATCTTGATAAAAATCAAGGTGTTCCCGATCGATGTTCGTGACCACGGCTATCGTAGGTGAAAGTTTGAGGAAAGAACCGTCGCTTTCATCGGCTTCTGCAACCAGGATATTACCCTGACCTAATTTTGAATGGCCTCCGAACAAATTAAGTTTTCCTCCTATCACGGCTGTCGGGTCAAGTCCGCCCATTGCCAGGACCATGGCAATCATCGACGTGGTCGTGGTTTTACCATGCGAGCCGGCCACAGCGACACCATATTTCAAACGCATGAGTTCGGCCAGCATTTCTGCTCTCGGAATGACCGGAATCTTGAGTCGTCGAGCCTCCTCGATTTCCGGGTTCCCGCGATCGACTGCAGAAGAAACCACTACGACATGCGCTCCTTTGACCTGGGAAGGATGATGTCCTACATAGATCGTTCCGCCACCCGATTCAAGGCGCCGGGTCGTTTCGGATTCCAGGAGATCTGACCCCGTTACCCGATAACCCAGATTAAGCAGGACTTCTGCAATGCCGCTCATTCCTGAACCGCCGATTCCGATAAAATGGACCTGCTGGATCTTTTTAAACATGAATCAGTCCTAATTGAAGACATCGTTCTATGATCTTTTCGGAGGCATCGTTTTTCCCCAGCGCAAGCATCGCATCAGACATCTCCTTCATTTTTTCTCCGGAAATGAGTATCTCTCTGATCTTTTCAGCCAGGAATTTTCCGCTTAGGCCAGCCGGTTCGATGAGTTCTGCAGCGCCCATTTTCTTTAAATAAGAGGCATTGATTTCCTGATGATGATGGGCAGCCAAAGGAAAGGGAATCAAAATTGCGGGCTTGCCGGATGCGGCCAGCTCAGCCAGAGTGGTAGCCCCTGCCCTGCAAATGACGAGATCCGAAGCTGCATAGGCTTTTGCCATATTGTAAATGAAGGGTTCGACTTCAGCCGAAAAACTTTTTTCATGATAGGCTTTTCTCACCCAGTCCAGATCCTGAGCGCCGGTCTGGTGGATCCAGCGAATCAAGAGTTTTTCACTTTGATCAAGATAATCCAGAGATTCGACCACCGCCCGGTTGATAGAATGGGCTCCCTGGCTTCCCCCGAAAACGAGAATCGTCGCCTGATCTTCTCTTTTCTTTTCGACAATGGCCAATATCTCTCTCCGGACCGGATTGCCCGAGTAACAAAAATTCTTTTGAGGAAAAAAAGAACGGGATCCTTCAAAGGAGGCAAAAACCTGGTTCACCCATCTTCCAAGGACTTTATTCGTCAATCCCGGAATGACGTTCTGTTCAAGGATAACTGTTTTAAATCCCAAAAAAGATGCGACCAGCAGAATCGGGCCTGACGCATACCCTCCCACACCAATGACAAGACCGGGCGCAAACTCTTTCAAAAGCCTGAAACTTTCCACCAGACTGAATGGAAATCGGAAAAGAGCCCTGAACAATGTCCAAAACTTTTTGCCAATCCAGCCTTCAACATGAATTGTCTTCAACGCAAAGCCTTCCCGGGGGAGAATTCTGGATTCAATTCCTTTTTCCGTGCCCACAAATAAGATTTCGCACTTTGAAAACTGGTTTTGAAATGCTTTCGCCAGCGCGATTCCGGGATAAAGGTGCCCACCCGTCCCTCCGCCGGCAATTAATAGTCTCAACCCGAATGACCGGACGTCATAGACCGTCTCCCCACGCTCTTCGGACCGAACCGGTTACGATGAGATATGTTCAACAGGATTCCAACAGAAATCAGATTAAGCCATAAAGAAGAACCCCCATAACTTATGAACGGTAGAGGAAGCCCCTTGGTCGGAAACAATCCCGTGACCACACAAATATTGACGAAAACTTGAATAAAAAAGAGATAAGTAATTCCGGCAGCCAGGTAAAAATCAAAAAGACTCTCCGTTTTCAAGGCAATCTTGATTCCTCTGAAGATCAATATCGCGAAAAGGAATAGAACGCCAAGCGTTCCGACAAGACCCAGTTCTTCCCCAATGACCGAATAGATGAAATCGGTATAGGGCTCCGGAAGATAGAAAAGTTTCTGTTTGCTTCCCCCCAGTCCGGTACCAAATGGACCTCCCCCCGCAAAAGCAAGATAGGATTGTACGACCTGAAAACCGTCTCCGCCCTGCTCTTTCCAGGGATCGAGAAAAGCCATGATCCTGTGCCGTCTAAACCCAACCGAGAGGTAGTGATACAGGAAAGGAAGAGAAAGGAGAGCCAGGAAGGCCAGATGCTTGATCCGAACCCCTCCCTGGTAAAACAGAAGCGCAAATACTCCTCCGATGATCACAGCCGAACCCAGGTCAGGTTCCGAAATGATCAGCTTCAGAAAAACCGCCAGGATGAACAAGGCGGGAAGCACACCCTTACCAAACTCTTTCATGGTCTCTTTTTTCTTTGAAAGATAGTAAGCCATAAAGATAATGAGCGACAGCTTGGCAAACTCTGAAGGTTGAATGGAAATCACCCCGAATTTTAACCATCGCCTGGCACCGTTTATCTGGCTCCCCACCGAAGGTATTAAAACGGCCAGCAGACTTAATGCTGAAAGAATCAATAGAGGCCAAACAGATCTTTCTAGAAACTTTATCTCTATCCTGGAAAAAAACCAGGCCAGAAGGAGCCCTGGCACCAGATAGACGATCTGTCTTTTTACGAAATAGGCAGAATCTCCAAACTTGGCTTCCGAAATGACAGCGCTGGCGCTGTAAATCATCATCAGGCCGATTCCCACCAGCAAAAGAGAAGTCCCCCAGAGATAGAAATCAAACGAACGGTCCCAATTGGACGTCACTGTTTTTTTCATGCTTACGGAATGGCCTCCACCGCTTTTTTAAACCGGGCTCCCCGCTCCGAGTAGTCTTTAAACATATCGTAACTGGCGCAGGCCGGTGAAAGAAGCACGGTATCTCCGTCTCCGCTCATGACCGAAGCCTTTTGGACCGCCGCTTCGAGTGTGGGCGCCTCCTCGATCCGGGTCAACCCTTCAAGATCCCGTTTCATCCGTTCTTTTGCTTCTCCAATGAGCAGGAGCAGTTTTACTTTTTCTCTGACCAGAGCTCCGAGAGAAGCAAACCCATCCCCCTTCTCTTTTCCTCCGGCGATGAGAACAATAGGCGGGTCGGTACTTTCGAGCGACCGGATAACGGCCCCGACATTGGTTGCCTTGGAATCATTGATATAGGTAACCCCTCGAATAATGCGGACCCTTTCCATTCGGTGCTCAAGGCCACCGAACCGACCCAATACGGATTGGATGGTCGCGGGAGGAATTCCGTTAAGAAGCGCGATTGCGGACGCCACCATGATATTTTCAATATTATGTTTCCCCTTGAGTAGAAAAAGTTCGACAGGTCCCAATTTAAACTCGCTCAACCCATACTTAAAACGGAGATAACGCCCGTCCAGGCAGATCCCTTCTTGCAGGGACTCCCTTTGACTAAACCAGATGGTTTTCGATCTTATTCGAAAAGGAGATTGTCGAATCAAAGGATCATCCCAGTTAAGCAGGGCGTAGTCGTCCGAAGTCTGATTTCGGAACAGTTCGAATTTTGCCGCGATATAGTCTTGCAGACTGGCATACCGCTCGCCATGATCCGGAGTAATATTCAGGAGAGCTGCTATTTTAGGACGAAAAGTCACCAGGGTCTCCAGCTGGAAACTGGATACTTCCAGTACAAAGATATCCCATCCTCCGGAAGGTGCATTTAAAACCGCTTCGCTTACGGGGGTCCCTAGATTTCCTCCCACAAAGGTTTTTTTTCCGCTTTCCCTCATGATTGCTCCCAGAAGCTCGGTCGTGGTACTTTTCCCGTTGGTTCCGGTTATCGCAAGGATCTTTTCGTTATCAAGAAATGCAGCTGCCAGTTCAAGTTCTCCCATCACCGACACACCCGCATGCCTGGACCGTTTCAAAATCGGATGGGTGGTAGGGATACCGGGACTCACGACGATCAGATCGGCCGTTAGAAAATCAGGATCACGATGCTCACCCAGAGCCAAAGTCACCTGATCGCTTCGAAAGGAAGCTGCGTCCATCTTTAGAAATGGATCGGAATCTGTTCCAATCACCTTGGCTCCCTTTTGTAAGAGGAGGCGGACTGCAGAGGTTCCGCTCCGCTTTAATCCCATCACCACCACTTTCTTGTTTTTCAAAGGAATCACCTCAATTTTAATGTGCTAAGACTGAGTAGTGCGAGAATGATTGCGATAATCCAGAAACGAACGACCACTTTGGACTCATGCCATCCTTTCAATTCAAAATGATGATGTATGGGAGACATGAGGAACACCCGCTTTCCCCGGGTTTTGTAAGAAATGACTTGCGTGATGACAGAAAGCGCTTCGATCACAAAAATTCCCCCAACCAGAAGCAGAAGAAGCTCATGTTTGGAAATAATGGCTACAGTCCCGAGGGCTCCCCCGATTGGAAGTGAACCGACATCTCCCATAAAGACCGTCGCGGGGTAGGCGTTGTACCAAAGAAAACCAAGGCTGGCGCCGACGATTGCTCCGCAAAAGACAGAGAGCTCTCCGGATCCCTCGATATAGGGAATCAAAAGATATTCTGCAAATTTATGATGGCCCGACACATAGGCCACAATCAGATAGGCAATGGAAGTCACGATAATCGGTCCAATTGCCAGTCCGTCCAATCCATCCGTCAAATTAACGGCATTTGAAGCTCCGACGATAATAAAGACAATGAAGGGAAGGTAAAACCAACCTAGATTGGGCGAAAAATGCTTAAAAAAAGGAAAATATAGTTTTGAAGAGTACGCCGGCGAATAAAAAAGGGCCAGGGCAATTAAAATACCTACCCCAAGTTGCAGTGTGAATTTGTATCGGGCCAGAAGCCCTTCCGATTTCTTTCGAATCACCTTCAGATAATCATCCCAAAACCCGATCAGGCCGAAACCCAGGGTCGCAAAAAGAACGATCCAGATGTACCTGTTCTTTAATTCAGCCCACATGAGCGTAGAAAAAACGATTGCGATCAGAATCAGGATTCCTCCCATGGTCGGAGTGCCGGATTTGATCTGATGAGACTGGGGACCGGATTCCCGAATCTGCTGTCCTACCCTCCAGCTTTGTAAGGCTCTGATCAAATAAGGCCCCATCATGAAACTGACGATTAAAGCCGTTAACGTCGCATAGATTGCCCGGAAAGTAATATAACGGAAAACATTCAGAAAAGGATAGTGAGAATGAAGAGAATAGAGGAGCGCGTAAAGCATGTTATTCCTTTTTTAATCTTTCGAGAACCTTCTCCATTTTCATCCCGCGGGATCCTTTGACGAGAATGAGGGGACACTGGGACAGGTACAGGGAGAGTTCTTCCGAAATGGCCTCGTGGGAAGAAAAGATCCGCACAAATTCTTTTGGAATTCCTTGTTCAAGGGCACCCCGGCTGACGGATTCAGATTCTACACCGTACAAGAAGACTCTGTCTATTTTAAGTTTTCCCGCAGTCTCGCCCAAACGATAGTGAGCGTTTTGGGATCCCGATCCCAATTCCAGCATGTCTCCGAGTACGGCGATCGTCATTCTTTTCTCCCTTTTTCCCATGTCCGCCAGCATCTGAAGTGACGCAGTCATCGAAGTCGGATTGGCATTGTAGGCATCCACAATGACCCTTCCCCCTTCGGGCAACTCGATGATCTCGGACCTCAGTGGTACCGAACGAAACCGGAATAATCCCTGAACGATTTCTTCGGGAGTCGCACCAAGCAGGAATGCGACGGCAGCCGCCCCTAACGCATTCAAGACATTGTGAGTTCCGGGAACCGAAAGATGAACAGGATATTTTTTTTCCTGGAACACCAGGGAAAAAGACATGCCACTCGCCTGAATGCTGAGATCTGTTCCCCGGACGTCCGCATCGTCTGAGAGACCGAATCCAATCCACTTTCCTTTTTGTCTCGATTTGAGCTTTTGAAAAAAGGGAGAATCCCGATTCAGTACGGCGGTCCCGTGATCGAGAAAGTCCAGCAATTCTCCCTTGGCTTCCGCCACGCCTTCGATATTTTCAAGTCCCTCGAGGTGCGTTTCACCAATACTGGTAATCAATCCAATGGTCGGCCTTGCAATCTCGCAAAGGCCTCGGAGCTCCCCGGGATGATTAATTCCGATTTCAAGCAATATCAGGCGATGCTCATTCCTTAAATTCAATAGTGTCAAGGGCAGTCCGATATGGTTGTTCAAGTTACCCTCTGTCTTGAGCAGAGGAGACTTGTCTTTTAGAATTGTTCCAATCATCTCCTTCGTAGTCGTTTTGCCGTTGCTCCCGGTAATCACAACGACCGGACCCTTAAACCGGCGACGGGTTTCTCCGGCTAATTTCTGCAGGGCAACCAGCGGATCTGCCACTTCGATACAGATACCGTCGACAGGGACTTTCCTGCCGGAGGCCTTAAAATATCCTATTGCACCGCACAACCTGGCATCTTTAATAAAATCGTGCCCTTCAAACCGGGGCCCCTTTAGGGGAACAAAAAAAGACCCTTCTCCCGCAGTCCGGCTATCGGTTGTAAATTTACTGATTCGCGCTGCGGACAAGCCTTGTACCAGTCTCCCTCCCGTCACTTCAACCACCTGATCAACCGTCCATTCCATTCCTAGTACCCAAACCGGGCGCTCAACATTTCCTTCGCAACAGTCAAGTCATTAAATTCGAACCGGTTTGAACCGATAATTTGATAGGTCTCATGTCCTTTTCCCGCAATTAAAACAAGGTCTCCCTGTTTGGCTTCTTCAATTGCAGATTTGATCGCGTCCCGGCGGTTGACGAGAACCCGATATTTTTTCGCTCCTGACGCGATGACCCCTTCTTCAATTTCCCTTAAAATGGTCTCGGGATTTTCACTCCTCGGATTATCCGAAGTCAATATCACCACATCGGCAAATCGTCCCGCGGTAGATCCCATTTTCGGGCGTTTACCCTTATCCCGGTCACCTCCGCATCCAAAGACAATAATGATCCTTTTCTTTTTAAATTCGTGGATTGTTCTTAACACATTCACCAGCGCGTCCTCGGTATGGGCATAATCGACCAGTACCGTAAAGGGATACTCTCCCTGGATTTTTTCAAGCCTTCCGGGCACTTCAATTTTCTGGCCAAAGGTTTCTTCAATTACATCTGCCGTTATACCCTGATGTAGAGCGGCTCCAGCCGCGGCGAGCATATTATAGACATTGAAAGTCCCCAGGAGAGGAGAATGGATCTGAAGCATTCCTTCCGGATAAATCATTTGGAACGACGTCCCGGTATCGGTCAGTTTGACAGCTCTCCCCTGCAAATCCGCCTTTGGACTCATCCCATAGGTCCAGACCTCCCGCGCAGAAATTCCTGTCAGGCGCTCCCCATAAGCGTCATCCAAGTTAATAATCGCCCGCGGTTTCATTTTTTTGGACCCCATAGGAACCTGTTCCGTAAACAATCTCGATTTGGCGTGAAAATAATCTTCCATAGACCGGTGAAAATCGAGATGGTCCCGGGTCAAATTGGTAAATATAACGGTATCAAATGACGTTCCAACAACACGTTCAAGCGCCAGCGCATGAGAAGAAACCTCCATCACAACATTTTGGACTCCTGCCCCTTTCATTTCGAAAAAGAGCCGCTGGAGATCCGATGACTCTGGCGTCGTATGGGTTGCCTCTCTTCTCCCGGCTCCCGTCCAATTTCCAACGGTTCCCGTCAAGCCCGTCTTCCCTTTTGATTCCAGGAGCTTCTTAATGAGAAACGATGTGGTCGTCTTGCCGTTTGTGCCAGTCACACCTATAATGCCCATTGAAAAAGAGGGATCCCCGTAAAACCGGCTGGCAATTTGGGCAAACGCGCGCCGGGAATTTTCAACTAAAATGGAAACCACACGGCTCTTCTTTTCTTCGTCGAGTTCAGGGAGCTTTTCACAAAGTATCGCGGAGGCCCCTCTGTCAATTGCTTCCTGAACAAAAAGATGTCCGTCCGTTCTGACACCAGACATCGCAGCAAACAGAAACCCCTCTTGAACGTCACGCGAGGAATAGGCAAGTCCCTCGACGGAAAGCGCTCCGTTTCCTTCCAGCTTCAGGATTTTCATTTTCGATATAAGTTGATTCACCTCCATGTCAAAATATTATCATTTCCTGAAAGAGTGAAACAGCGCAAAGTGCTATTTCTGAACCACCAAAATCCTCTTGGTGTCGTAAGGAGGCACATCCAGGTAATTGAGTGTCTGTATTGCAATGTTTCTGAAAACAGGCGCCGCGACACTCCCTCCCCAGGTAACACCCTTGGGATTCTGAATCACGACAAGAATCACGAGTTGGGGATCATGGGCCGGAACAAACCCGCCAAAGGAGGCAATAAATCGATCCGTCGAATACGCGTGAGTTGCCGAATTCACCATTTGGGCGGTCCCGGTCTTACCCGCAACGACAAATCCCGGCGTCGCGGCTTTTTCTCCCGTTCCTCCGGCCTGAACCACGGTTTGAAGTATTCGGTTCATTTCCGCCGCCGTCTGTTCAGAGATGACCCGTTTAGGGATTTCAACCTGATCCGGAACCTCTTTAAATCCGTCCACTTTTTTAACCAGATGCGGTTTGAGCAAAACCCCTCCATTCGCAATAACGCTGAATGCCGTTGCCATCTGAAGGGGGGTCACCGAAATTCCCTGTCCAATCGAAACAGAGGCCACTGTTCGCCGAGGAAGGTGAGAGGAATGATTGACAATTCCAGAAACCTCTCCCTTCAAATCAATCCCTGTCTTGGATCCGAATCCAAACGCCTGCACATACTGCATCAACTTGCTTTCACCTAGCCTCAGCGCAATTTTAGCTGTACCGATATTGCTTGATTTCTGGATCACCTGAGAAAAAGAAAGCATCCCTTCCCGGGTATGATCATGAATCGGCTTGCCATCAATATCGTAAAGTCCGTTCTCGCAGAATATCATCTCGTCGGGAGTCACCACTTTTTCTTCCAGGGCAGCTGAAGCGGTTACAATCTTAAAGGTCGATCCCGGTTCATACGAATCGGTAATTCCCCTGTTTCGCCATTCGGACGGTGAATAAGATCGAACGGAATTCGGATTAAAATCGGGCCTGACTACCCAGGCCAGGATCTCGCCCGTTTTCGGTTGGATGACAATCACCGTACCGCTGTCTGCGCCGGATTCATTCATCATGGCATCCAGCTCTTTTTCGCTGATATACTGAATCACCTCATCGATTGTCAGAAAAAGGTCCACTCCCTTCTTCGGAAAATGGTAATCCAGGCCTCGGGGAAATATTTCTTCACCGCGGGCATCTCTTTCCAGAGTCAGGGAAACTGTTTTACCCTGAAGAATCGAATCATACTGTTTTTCGATCCCCTCCAACCCTTGATTTTCTAACCCGACAAACCCGAGTATGTGTCCCATGAGATGCCTCTTGGGATAAAATCGCGCCGGTTCCATCATCACACCCACTGATTCGAGACCGAGATTTTCAATGGCCGTTGAAACGTCCGGGGTCACCTTGCGTTTTATCCAGGTAAAGGCTCTTTCTTCCGTGAGTTTTACAATCAGGGATGACTTGGGTTCATTGACAATGAGAGCCATCTCTTCTGCGACCATTGCGGGATTCGTCATCATGGATGGAATGGCATAGAGAGAAGGAACTTCCAGGTTGGCGGCCAAAATTCTTCCCTGTCGATCAAGGATTTTACCCCGCTCTCCCTCGATAACGACCGTTTTTTGATGCTGTTTCTGCGCCTTTTTGGAAAGATTCTGCGTAATAAAAATCTGCAGAAAGATTAATCGGGAGGTGAGAAGTCCCAATCCGAGAAAGAAAAGGAGAATGATGACTTTCGTGCGAAAAAATTTTCCTCGAACAGCATGACCTTCATTCAGATGTCTTCGCATTATTTAAAGATGTTTCTTGAGGTCTCCCTTTCAGCCACCTCAACCGATGGCGTTTTGTTATTGGGATTGAGTTCTGTCACTCTGATTTTTCCCGTCGACGATCCCGGCACCATTCCAAGCTGGGTCACCGCAATATGTTCGATTCGATCAAGTGAAGAAAGGCTGGATATTTCGATTTGTAATTCGGTATGAGTGCGTTCGAGGATCTTTTTCTCTTTCTGCATTTGACTCATCTCATATCCCATCTTGACGACGTGAATGTGATAGGCGAGATAAACCACGATACCTGAAAATATCAGAATGCCGCATTTGAGATAGGTCCAGTCGGACGATTTCTTATTTCTCATGCTCTCCTCTCGATGACTCTCATTTTCGCGCTGCGGGATGCAGGGTTAACTTTTACTTCCGATTCGCCCGGAGATACCGGCTTTTTAGTCCACTGGAACAGGGGATCCTTTTTCCGTTTTTGCACAAGATCCAGAAACGTTCGTTTCACGATCCGGTCTTCAAGCGAATGGAACGATATAATCGCCAGCCTTCCGCCAATCGCAAGATATTGAAATATCTCCCGAATAAATTCTGACAACAGGTCCAGTTCCCGATTGACGGCGATTCGAAGTGCCTGAAATGTTCGAGTTGCGGGGTGAATTCGTCCATATCGATATTGTGAGGGGACCGATTTTTTTATCAGTTCGGAAAGTTGTCCTGTGGTCATGATCGGGCTTTTCTCGCGTTCCCGGACAATCGACCTGGCAATGCGTCCCGCATACCTTTCTTCTCCATACCGTTCAATGAGTCCGGAGAGTTCCTCTTGACTAAGGGATTCCACCAGATCCCTTGCCTGAAGAGGTTGGGATGGATCCATTCTCATATCAAGCGGTCCGGATTTCTGAAAGCTAAATCCCCGGTCGGGATTTTCCAATTGAAGGGTTGAAACACCCAAATCGGCCAATATCCCGTGAAAGGTCCCTTTTCTTTCTGAATGAATCACCTGGCTCACATGCCTGAAATCGGAGTGATAAAAAAAATATCTTCCTTGATATTTTTCCCGAAGCCTTTCGTCCGCCTGGGTTAATGCGGTCTGATCTCTATCCAGGCCGAAAAGTCTCCCATCGGGCGAAGATTTTTCCAAAATGGCTTCGCTATGTCCGCCTCCACCTACGGTACAATCAAGATAGGATTTCCCGGGCCCGACCCTCAGATAGGAAATCACTTCGTCACACATCACCGGAAAATGCTGAATCAATTCAGAACCCCAGCTTAATGAGCAACTGCTTCATTCGATTCTGCGTGTCAGGGTGCGCGTTAATGGATTCCTGCGCTTTCCAGCTTTCAAGATCCCAAATTTCAAATTTGTGGTAATGACCGAGGAAGATAATTTCCCGCCCCAGGCGGGCATGCCGGCGAAGGTCATTTGAAAGGAGTATTCTCCCCTGTTTGTCAATCAAACACTCTTCTGCCGTTGCAAAAAAGAATCGGGCAAATCGCTGGATATCTTCCTCAACTCTCGGAAGATTCTGAATTTTTTCCGCAACCTGACGCCAGGCCTCCTGAGGGTAAACCGAAAGACAATGGTCCAGATCTCTGGCGACCACCAAGGTCGTTTCTTTCTTTTTTGAGGTCAGCTTTTCCCTGAATTTGCCAGGTATGCTCACCCTCCCTTTTTCGTCGATGTTATATTCAAACTGGCCAAGAAACATCCCACTTTTCCCCACTTTTCCCCATAAAATGGAGTATACACTTTAGAAATATGATGTCAAGAATAAATTCGCTGCTCCATTTGAAAAAAATAAAGGAGTCGCCTGGCGTGAATCAATAAACAGGATTTACACTATCGGAGGATGGAGTTTCTAGAGTGACTGAACAAGTTGGGAAACGAAGACTTCGACGATTTTTGGATCAAATTGAGTCCCCGAATTGCGTTTCAGCTCTTCGATGGCCTGATCTCGGGTCAGTTTTGGACGGTAGGGACGGACGGATATCATCGCATGATAAGCTTCCGCAATTCCCAGGATTCGGGCCAGAAAAGGGATTTCTTCCCCTTTCAAGCCATTGGGGTACCCATGCCCGTCGAATCGTTCATGATGATAAAGGATCGCGGGAAGAACCAGTTCCATTTGGGACGACTTCTTAAGAAGCATTTGAGCCAGGCTGGGATGGGCCTGAATAATCTTGACCTCTTCCGGAGAAAGAGGACCCGGTTTGTTCAATACCCTGTCCGGGATACTGACTGTTCCAATATTATGGAGGAAACTGGCCAGCTGAAGACTCTTTTTCTGATCGTCGTTGAGTTCTAACGCATCTCCCAAGAGCGTGGCATATTCCACAACACCATCTGTATGACCCCGGGTATACGGGCACTTTGCATCAATGGCCATCGCCAGATCCCGAATCGTCGTAATCTTGGGATCTGTGAGAAGATCGTCCAGTTTTCTCTTGTCTTTCTCGATCGCCGATTTGAGCGTCTCGCTGTAACAGCAAACCCGGTTTCGGCCTTCATTTTTCGCAAAATAGAGCGCCTGATCGGCCATGATAATCAACTCTTCCCGGGTTTTCGTATCTTCCGGAAAGGAAGAGATCCCTATGCTCACCGTGACATGGACAAAGTGTCCTGGAACAGCCACAAAGTGATTTCCTTCAATGGATTGCCGGATTCTTTCCGCGACAACCTTGGCGTCCTCTTTCGAAGTTTGAGGAAGAATTACGGTAAACTCTTCGCCGCCGTATCGGGAAGGAATATCCGCATTTCGGATCCCTTTTCTGATAAGCCGGACAATCTCCTTTAGGACCTGATCTCCCGTCACGTGACCATGGGTATCATTTAACGTCTTAAAATGGTCGATATCCAGTATGAGAACAGAAAAGAGATTGCCGTACCGGTTGCCTCGTTCCACTTCCTCCAGGAGCCGGTTTTGAAATTCCCGGTGGTTATAAAGCCCCGTCAGACTATCTGTCACGGCCTGCTTTTCGACCCCCTCCAGAAACCAGGCATTGTCAATGGCGACTGCGGTGTGGACTGCCAGCGTTGAAAGGGCCACTTTCTCTTCTTCTGAAAAGGGCGTTCCTTCTATCTTATTCATGACATTGAGCACTCCCATCACTTTTTCCTGCTTAAAGAGAGGGACAGAGAGAATCTGGCGGATAGCAGGCTGATGTTCCGGCGTCGCTTTCCAGCGAGGGTGGATAAGAGGTTCTTCTATCACCACGGGTTCACGTTCGGAATAGCCCATACCCAATAAACCTTGCAACGGAACGGGCGTGAGCAAATTTTCCGGGTTCATTTGAAATCCGGACAGGGTGGTATGGACTATTTCTGTCTTCTCCGGATCGAGCAGGATCAGGACTGCGCACTCCGTATGAATGAGCTCCCGGGCACCGTCCACCAAAATCTGAGTCAGTGTATCGACCCTTCTTTCTTTGGCAACAGACAGGGATATCTCCTGAAGTTTTCGGGTCCTCGTGGAGGATTCTGCCAGACGTCGCTTGATTTGATTGTTTTCAATTGTCTTTTGTACAACGATCGAGATGGTCTCAAGGTAATTCTTATTTTTAATAATATATTCGCTGGCCCCTTTTTTCATGGATTCTACCGCGATCTTTTCATCGCCCTGACCCGTGACCATAATGACCGGTATGGCATGGCCTTCATCCCGAATCTTTCCGAGCACCTCCAAACCATTCATGCGGGGAAGACTATAATCGAGAATTATGGCATCGAAATGGTCTTTTCCAAGCCACTCCAGCGCAGTGAGTCCATTATCCGCGGCCAGAATTTCAAAACCCGCTTCGTGGGCCTGAAACGCTTCGATCATCATCTCCTGTTGGTCGGGATTATCTTCAATCAGGAGCAATTTAAACGGCTTCTTGGGCATAAGTCCTTCTACTATGCGTTATCGTGCTTCGGGCCACTGTTGGTCGTCAGCCAGTAGAGCTTGAGTGACTTTATTTTTTCAGAAAAATCCTTGAATTGAACCGGCTTGGTGATAAAACTATTGACACCCATGGCATAGCATTTCAAGATCTCCTCGCCCCGATCTGAAGTCGTCAGCATAATCACCGGAATGACTTTCAGATCGACATCCTCCTTAATCTTTTTTAAAACATCGATTCCACTCAATTTAGGCAGGTTGATATCGAGCAAAATCATATCGGGGCGTATTGCCTTTTCGTACACTCCCTTTTTATGAAGGTAATCGATGACCTCCTGACCATCCTTGACCCAATGAACAAGGATACCGTCATCACCCTCTTCCAGCGACGATTTCGTCATTTCGGCGTGATCGGGATCGTCTTCGACCAGCAACACCACAATCTGCATTGTAAAAAGCTCCGTTCGAGGTCCCTAAAAAATATTTCCCCTGAATTTAAACATACCATGAATCAAACCAGTGTCAATCTTCTTTGTCCTCAATTTCTAGGAAATTTCACGAAAAAGGTCGTGCCCGCCCCTTTTTGTGATTCCAGCCAAATTTTCCCGCCGCCCATATCGACAATTTTCTTGACAATAGAGAGACCCACTCCGGTTCCTTCGACAGTTACCTCTTTTAATCGATGGAAAACGCCGAATATTTTGTCAAAATAATTCGGATCAATTCCGATTCCATTATCTTTGACATAAAATTCTATACTGTCTTTTTCCTCTCGACCTCCTATTTCAATTCTGGGATGGGGTTGGTCACCCATAAACTTTTCGGCGTTCGTAATCAGATTTTGAAAAAGGTGAGTCAGATGGCCCCGCTCATATTTGAAATCAGGCAACGAGGGAACGATCACCGCTTCGATTCCTTTTTCACGAAACCGCTCTTTATGGATAGCTAGGATCTCTTTCAGCGTGTCATGGAGGTCAACTATTTCAGGATTTTCCTGCTTTCGACCGATTCTCGACAGGGAGAGGAGATCATTGATCAGGTCTTCCATATAGTTCGTATTGGCGACGATCCTGTCCAGGTAATGTCTCCCCTTTTCATCAATCTGATTCCCATATTTGTTTAAAAAGAGGGAAGCCATGCCTTGCATCGACACGACCGGTGACTTGAGGTCGTGAGAAATCGTATAAACGAACGATTCCAGCTCATGGGTTCGCTCTTTCACCTGTCTTTCGAGATTTCCGTAAACCTGGGCAAGATCATGACTCATATTGTTAAAGCTTTCTGTCAACTGTCCCAGTTCGTCTCGAGACAATACCGGGATAAGAGATCCGTAATCTCCTTTACTGATCCGGAGAGTCCCTTCCGCCAGGATTTGAATCCGTTTCAATATACTTCCGATAAATAATATGGAAACCAGAAGCATTCCTCCGCCGCTAATGATCATAATCCAGAACATCTGGTTGGAAATTCGATCGACGGTCTCGAGCACATTCTTAATCGGGTATCCCAGACGCAAGGTTCCTAATCGGGTCTTTTCCTGGATTTTATCTCCCCCGAAAAGGAGAAATTCTTCCCCCGATCTGGCCTTTTGAACAGACCAGACAGGCAACCATATTTCAAGAACAGATTTTCCTTCGTGGGTGACTTCTTGATAGCCGGGCCGGTCGGATTTTAAAGATTTAAGCGTCATGACATCGGTATAACGCTTCCCTTTCTCAACAACATTGGTGTGAGCCATGACCAGGCCATTGGGATCAAGCGCCATGGCGTATAGGGCTCCAGTCCGGTCCATACTTTCCTGCAATAACAACAAGAGCTGGATTTCCTTGCCGTCCGTAAACGCGGAAACGGAAGAGGACTGAAGTTCACTCGATTTCAGATGTCCTCGTTTTGCAACTTCCTCGATGAGGATCTTACGAACCGCAATATTGGAAAACCAGATAATGACTGTGCCGGTGAGCAAGATAATTGAAATCAAAAACAAGATCAGCTTGACTTTCAGCTTCACGGCGACACCTTTTCGGATTTCTGAAGCACATTTTCGGATATCTTGAGCCCCAGTGTATTGACCGCCTTTATATTGATGGTTACTTGCATCTTTTCAGGGTAAATTTCGGATAGGTTCAATCCTCCGTTCAACAATTGGTGTGCGGCGACTCCGGCAATCCGTCCTATTTCATGGAAGGGAGTCGCGATCGACGCGGTCGCACCCTGTTCCACCAATCCCGATGACGGTGTATAGAGCGGAACTTTATTCGACCAGGAAAACTCCTTCAAAACTTTAAAGCTTTGCGAACTGATCAGAAGAGGGTCAGGCATTAACCAGATGGCATCAATTAATGAGTAAATGGATCGAAGACGATCGGGAATCTCTTCCGTTTTGTTTAATTTTTCTGAAATGACTTCAACGCCTGCCGAAAGCGCCGCCTGCCGCATTTTCTCAACCCGGCTTTCCAGGGAATTTGAAACCCAGAAGATCGCCAGTTTTTTCATCGAAGGCTGAATTTCTTTCAATTTCAAGACTATCGCATTTTCCGCGGGAAGCATCCTGACCGCAATCGAAAGACCGATCCTGTCTTTAGAGCTGACCTCTGTTCCCGGTGCCAGACAGAAAATCAGATTCGTATGTTCCGGATAAGGAAAAAGCACAGCCTTCCCTCCGAAGGCAACGACAAGTTTCGTATCGTTATCGATCTTGAATTTGTCGCCAGACAAATTGTAAGAACGAACCGACTGTCCAAACCCTTCCTGGAATCCTTCGAAGGCTTCATGGTAAGGTCCCAGATCAGAACTGAGAACCGCGATAATCTCGTGGCCCGAGCATATGACGCCAAAATTCACCCAGAACCCGATTGCCATCGCAAAGAAAATAGCGCTACGTATTATCATCTGGCATCTATTACCTGACTGGGAAAATGGATCAAATTATTAATAGGAAACAGACAGTCTGGCAACGATACCACTCCCTGGTCCAATCGGCAGAGTATTGACCCAGCCCTTTGAAAATTCGGGATAGCTCATATCATCGTTCAAGATGTTATTCCAGAATAGGTTTAACGCCATCGGAATATAATATCGGAAATGATAAGTCCCATTGAGTGTTAGGAGATTGATGGCTTCGGCACCCTCGTTGAGAGGGACTCCGCTGTTTTCATGCGGCTTCCCGAAGTGGGAAAGAAAGAGACCTGCCGTCAGAGGGTCGAGGTCATAGGCGATCCCGATTTTGGCCATATAGTTGGGGATAAAGAGCGTCTGATCTCTTTCATTTTGATAGGTTGCCGATCCGTTCAGGGAAAAAGGTTCATTGATCCGCCATTTTCCTTCAAATTCAAGTCCCCAGATATTTTTTTCCCCCGAATTGGTAAAGGTTTGGGTGCTTCCTGAATAGGGGATCCGGATAATCAGGTCTTCCATTTTGCTGGTGAAAAAGGTGAAGGCAGATTGCGCCCGGGCACCATGGATTAAAACCTGAGCGTCTATGGTCGTCACCTTTTCCGGTGTTAACAACGGATTGCCAAGCAAGACATTGGTCAGATTAGAATACCGCTCCTGGGCCGTTGGACCTCTGAAAGCTTCTGCATAGAGGAATTTAATGCCGACGGTTTCGCTCAAATCATAAATCGCTCCGGCTCTTTTAACCCAATCATGATCCCCGGTTTCGATACTGTTATATTGCACCCCTCCGATAACTTTCAGGTTTTCGAAAATACGGAAATCGGACTGCAAATAACCTGATTCCGTCCGGTTATAAAATCCTCCGGGGATGGCGGCGCGTTGAACGTTTGGAATGGCCGAAATGACTTCGACACTCTTCCTCTCATCATAAATCAGACCCAAAATAATATTCCATTTTTCCCAGATTTCTCCCCCCAGAGAAAGCTCTTCAAGTGTGCCCAGGGACTTATCGGGCTCCTGCAATCCCGTTTGAATATAGGTAATTCCTTTATCGTAGTTATTTTGGGTGACATTGAATTTAAGTTCCCAGGTTTTTGACAAAGGGTGCCGGTAACCAATATCGTAAAACAGCCGCTTTGAATCCATATCGGCTTCATTGGCCCAGTAGGGCAGTGTTCCCAGAGAGCGATTTTCGACATGAGAATAGAAAATCTGGATCGACAGTCTTTGGTTGTAGTCGAAAAAACCTGAAAGGCTTGAATTTCTCTCACCGTATTCCGTTTCGTCATATAGATTCGGAGAAGCGGGTCGAGCGGTTCCCGCATTGAAGTCCCACCCGTCATCCTGAAAAACATTGTAGGCAAAAATCAAATTCCAGTCCTTGCCCCGAGCGTCTGCGGACAGGGTCTGAAGTTTCGATCCAGCGGTCAGCGACTGAAGTTTAGAACCAAATGATCCCCAACCTCCGGTATATTTCAACGTCAATGGAAGGTTCGAAGAATCATCCCGATTTTGCGTAATCACATTAATAATTCCTGCTACTGCATTGGACCCGTACAGGACGGATCCCGGGCCTCGAATGATCTCGATCCTGTCGATCATTTCAACAGGAAAGCCTTTGTAAAAGGTATTGTCAGCAGTTCCTTCCTGCATCTCCCGAAACGGTCGCCCATTGATTAAGATGAGGACATGGGAGTCCGAATGCGTCAGAAGGTCCCCCCGAATCACAGACTTGCCCTGTACCCAGAGATGAGAGCTCATCTCTTGCAGGCTCGGCACCCGATTTAAAATGTCGATGAGATTTACGGCACCGTATTGTTCAATCTCTTTTCGGGTGACCACCGTGATCACACCCGGGGCCTCTCCAATTTTTTCAGGTTTTTTGGAAGCGGTAATCACTTCCGCCTCCTCCTGATAGAATTGGAAAATCTCTTCCCCGGCCCGGGACTCTGATTCCATACTTGAAAAGAGAAATGCGACTGTTAGAAATTTGATTAATTTTTTCAAGGAGAAATTGCTCCTCTACAAATAATGTGAGTAAATGTCTAAGACGAGACCTGGGGTTTTCTCATTTTTGGCCGGTAAGTCGAAATCAAATCGATCCTGGAACCTGAAATGCAAATGTACAGACAAATACACTTTAAATTGTATCAACCGGCTGGATTTTGTCAAAAAGGAGAGAGGGAACCTTATTCCGGGGAGGAACGGGAAATGCGCCGAACATAGACGACTTTTTCAACCGACGCATGGACCACACCTTCTTTGTCGACCAATTCGACAGAATAGACGCGGTCAATGGAATGATTTTGGCTGGACAAACGGCGAATTTCCTGTAATTCGTCTTCTTGAAGCAGAAATCGGGCGAAAAGGACGGATCTGCCCGGTTTTTTGAAATGAATCATCGCCGATTTGTCCCAGACGATGTATTCTTTTCCGAGGATCTTAATCAGCATAATCATATAGATGGGGTCCACCGATGCGTACAGGCTACCACCGAAAAGGGTCCCCACATAATTTCGAGTTCGCCAGGTAAGAGGAATCTTAATCTGAACCTCTTTGAAGTCATGCGCGATATAGGTGATTCGGGCCCCCGAAAAGAAATAGGCTGGAAAACAATTGAATCCCCATCGGGTTATTTTTGAACGAAAGGATTCTCTCCTTTGGCGGCCCTCTCTTTGGGAGGTCGTCGCGTCAAGATTCAATCTTCTCCTTTTTGGCCGATGAAATGGTCAGCTTTATTCTTGAACAGGATATTGAATGTCGTCAATGATCCATATATACGGGTAATATATTGCTGGAGCTGGACCTTTTCGGAGTCCGACAAAACTTTATGGCCGTTAATCTGCTGTTCCATCACCCGAAGGCGGTCACGGATCATCACGATTTTATGGAAAAAAGTATCCAGAGGAATCTTCTTGGATTCCAGGCCGCTCTGAGAGGGTTTGAGAATGACCTCTCCACCCGTCCATCGATCCATCAGTTCCACCTGAGGGAGTTCTTCGCGCCTGATTTCATCGATCGCAAGCTTGACCATCTCATAGGCGGCACTTTCAGTTTCCGAAAGCGTTTGAATCTGTTCCCGCGCTACGGAAGTCTCTTTATCGCTTTTCGGAAAATAAACCATACATCGCTGGTTTTCTCCATAACCGGAGGCTTCTTCCACCCGCCCGATTCCGTATCGGACATGCCTGACCAGATCTCCTTTTATCAAATCGCCCACTTTTCCTCTCCTTTTTAAAAACGATTAAAAGTTATCTTTATTATTATACTCAAAGCGGGCAATAAATACAGCGTCTGCAACCGGATACATTGAATTATACCGCTTCTCATGTTACACTCCAGTTCTAAATGGAGCAGCCGGTATTGCATAAAAAAGCTCTTTCCATCATTCCCCTCGGAGGACTCGGGGAAGTGGGAATGAATATGATGGTCTACGAATACGATGAGGATATTATCATCGTCGATGCGGGCCTCATGTTTCCGGACCAGGAGATGCTTGGAATCGATGTCGTCATTCCTGATTTCACCTACCTTAAAGAAAATGCCTCAAAAATCAGGGGAATCGTCATTACCCATGGACATGAAGATCATATTGGCGCTCTCCCTTATCTTCTCTCCGAATTAAATGCACCGGTTTATGCGACCCCCTTAACGATCGGACTGATTCAAGCCAAACTCAAAGAATGGGATATTCGCCAATCAGAAATGTTTTCCGTCAGACCGCGGGAATCCATATCGCTTGGCGTATTTAAGGTGGAATTTATCCGCGTGACACATAGCATCGTAGATGGCGCTGCGCTTGGAATCAGCACACCGGTCGGCAGAATCGTACATACGGGAGACTTCAAAATTGATCAAACTCCGGTAGACGGAGAAAGAACCGATATTCAAAAACTGGGGGAATACGGGGACGCCGGAACACTGGTGCTCCTCTCTGACAGTACCAACGCGGAACGGCCAGGCTATACGTTGTCCGAGAAAGTGGTCGGCAGAGCCTTTGACGAAATCTTTTCCCTGAAAAAATCCCGGCTCATCGTCGCCACTTTTTCATCCAATATTCACCGGATTCAACAAGCCATACACGCTGCAAAACTGTCGGGCAGAAAAATCTTTCTTTCCGGTAAAAGCATGACAAAAAATACCCAGATCGCTGCTGAACTTGGATACCTTGACCTGCCTCCCGATATCCTGGTCAAACTCGAAAACGTCAATAGCTACCCGGATGATCAGGTCGTGATTCTCACGACAGGGAGTCAGGGAGAACCGCTCTCTGCTCTTTTTAGAATGGCCATAGATGATCACAAACAGGTCAAGATCAAGGCGGGAGACACCGTTCTTCTCTCTTCACGGGTCATTCCTGGCAATGAAAAGGCTATCAGCAGGATTATCAACCATCTTTTCAGGCGAGGTGCCGAAGTCATTTATGAGCGGGTATCGGACATTCATGTTTCAGGACATGCCAGCCAGGAAGAATTAAAAATGATGATCAACCTCGTGAGGCCGAAATTTTTTATTCCGATACACGGAGAGTACCGCCAGCTCCTTCATCATGCGCGAATCGCGGAGGGGCTCGATATCAAAAAAGAGAATATCGAGATCATTGAAGATGGCGATGTCATTGCGCTTTCGGAAGACCGGATGGAAAAAAGGGGGAAAGTTCATGCCGGAAGAATTTTTATCGATGGAAAAGGTGTGGGAGACGTCGCCGATTTCGTACTCAGAGACAGAAAACATATCGGACAGGACGGAATCATTGTGCTCATCATCGGACTCGATAAGGTGACAGGAGAAATTGTATCCGGGCCGGAATTTATATCAAAAGGATTTGTTTCCGAAGAAGAGGCTTACAGTCTATTTTCCGAATTGAAACTCCTGGTTTTGAAGCTACTCGGAGAAATGAATCAGGAAGTTAAATCCGAATGGATCGTGGTCGAGGGGATGGTCAAAAAAACGTTGGGGAAATTTATTTACAAACAGATTGAACGAAGACCGATGATTATTCCAATTATCCTGGAGCTATGAGTGCCCCTTCATGAAAACAAAGAGAAAAAATGAAATAAAGGGGGTCTTGTTTCTGACCCTCTCCCTTTTTTTGCTGATCAGCCTGATTTCTTACGATCCTCACGATCCGTCTTTTACAACATCTGGGAAATCCATGGTATCAAATCTAATCGGCCTGACGGGTTCCTATCTTTCAGACATTTTGTTATCCCTGTTTGGGGTGACTTCGTATTTACTTCCCGTTTATCTTTTCATCATGGGGATCAAGAAATTGAGGGATCCTTCTGATGAGGCCGGTGCTTTCTTCAATAAATGGAACTCCCTTGGAACGACGGGTCTTTTCTTTTCACTCCCTGCGGCTTTGAATATTCTCCTTCCGAAATGGCCCTCTGTTTCAGGAGAATGGATACTTCTGGATGAAACCGGCGGCATGCTTGGCAAAATGGAGACGCATCTGTTTAGCCGCTATTTCGGAGATGTCGGCAGTTATCTGGCCACGTTTTCACTTCTCCTTCTGTCCATGATGTTTCTGACCCATTTTTCGCCCTGGCGGTTTGGTGAAAACTTTATAGGAAATCTTTACAGATTTCTGGTTCGATTACGGCAACTTGTGGTCATCTCGATTCTCAAAACCCGCAAGATTAAGGAAAATGCCCGAAAAGCAGGCAAGACTCTGATTCCCAAACCAAAACCCAAAATCGTCACAGTCCCTCCCCCAATGGCTGAACCTGAGAAGGAAGCGCCGGAAAAAGAACGCGTTCCGATTTTACCTGTCAAAGGGGACTACCAGTTGCCCCCATTAACTCTTTTAGATCCTCCGCCGCCGGCAGAAGAAAAGATGTCCAAGGAGGAGCTCGAATTTAATGCCCAGCTTTTAAAGAAAAAACTTTTGGATTTTGGAATCGAAGGCAATGTGTCGGAAGTCCATCCGGGTCCTGTCATTACGCTATATGAATTTGAGCCTGCGCCCGGCATTAAGGTCAATCAGATTACCAATTTGTCCGACGACCTGGCCTTGGCCATGAAGGCCATGAGAGTCAGAATTGTCGCACCCATTCCGGGAAAGGCCGCCGTGGGCATTGAAATTCCCAATCGAGCCCGGGAAGTGGTCTCTCTCAAACAACTCATCACCCCTCAAGCGTCTTCCACTTTGAAACTCCCGCTTTTTCTGGGAAAGGATATCTCCGGACAGCCGGTCACAGCCGATTTTACGGAAATGCCCCATCTTCTGGTGGCCGGCGCCACCGGGTCGGGAAAGAGCGTCGCCCTGAATTCGATGGTTCTGAGCCTCCTCTTTTCAAAGCGTCCCAGCGAACTCAAAATGATGATGATTGATCCCAAAATGCTTGAGCTCACCACCTACAATGATATTCCTCACCTCATCAAGCCGGTCATTACCCAGCCTCGAGAGGCTGCAAAGGGACTCCAGGAAATCGTATTGGAAATGCAGAGAAGATACAAAACACTTGCAGAAAGCGGCGTTCGAAATATCGAGGGATATCACAAATTCAAGCCGCATCAAAAAAAGAATCCGTCCGTTGAGGAAGGTGAAGAGCTTCCTCCGAAAACGATGCCCTATCTTGTCATTATCATCGACGAACTGGCTGATTTAATGATGACGTCCCAAAAGGAGGTCGAGGAATCTATAGGAAGGTTGGCCCAAATGGGAAGGGCCTCCGGAATTCATCTCCTTCTGGCGACCCAGCGCCCTTCTGTCGATGTCCTCACCGGAGTCATTAAAGCTAATTTTCCAGCCAGGATTTCGTTTCAGGTCTCATCTAAAACCGATTCCAGAACGATACTCGACGCAAATGGAGCCGAACAACTCCTCGGAAAAGGAGATATGCTTTACCTGGTCCCGGGAACCGGAAAGATCACCCGGATCCACGGTCCCTATGTCAGCGAAGACGAAATCAAGAGGATTGTCTCTTTTATTAAGGCCCAGGAAAAGCCGAATTATGATGAATATAAGCTTCCGACAGTTCCAGATCGTCATCCGGGCGAGATGACCGATGAGCGGGACGATATGTATGAACAGGCCAGGGAACTGGTCATCTCTACCGGTCAGGCCTCGGCGTCCCTGATTCAAAGGCGGTTGAGGGTCGGCTATCCCCGGGCCGCAAGAATGATCGAAATGATGCAAGAAGATGGGGTGGTCGGGCCCGCTAACGGAGCAAAACAGAGACAAGTCCTGATCAAGAGATCCCCTGAGGAATAGATGGCAAAAATTTTTCAGGTTCTGAGTTTATCGGTATTGATGACGTTTCTCTTCTTAAAGACCGGGCTCGCCAATGATTCTGCTCTGGAAGCGCTTCTTTCTCATATTCAGGATACCTACAACGTGGTCACCGATATAACGGCATCTTTCGAGCAGGAAACAACCCTGCAGGAATTCAAGACTTCGATTAAATCCAGCGGGAATCTCTACCTGAAAAAGAAAGATAAAATGAAACTGGCTTATAATCATCCCAGAAAAGAGATGATTCTGATTAACGGCAGGGAGATCATGACCTTCCTTCCCGACGAACATCAGGCGGTAAAGGGAATCTTTTCAAAAGAACAGGAATCCAGACTCCCGATGCGCCTGCTTTCAGGAGAAGCCATCCTGAAAGACGAATTTCAAATTCACTGGGACCCGCGACATTCAAACACCCGGATTCTGCTTCTTTTAATACCCCTCCAGAAGGACTCTCCCCTGGAAAAAGTCGAACTGGAGATTGACCCCGTCACATTTCTTATCAAGCAAATGAAACTATTTCAAGAAAACCAAAATACATCATTGTTCATCTTTTCAAACGTCCGGATCAACCGCGGGATCAAAGAGAGTTTTTTCCTGTTTACGCCTCCCGAAGGAACGGAAATTCTCAACTCGACCGGTTCTACGAAATAGAATCAGAAACTCTTTCTGGAGATAAAGCCGCCGGATAATTCGGCATAAATTTGCTAGCATTTTTTGGAGCGCTTATGCTAGATTTGCAATTAAAGGATTTGTAAAAACAGCGTAAACGAGCCTGGAGGGCATCGAGGGTGCTGAGCATTTTGATTGGAGCAGACTAAATGCCTGAACAAAATTCATTTGACATTGTCTCAAAAGTAGATATGCAGGAATTAAAGAATGCGATGGATCAGGCCACGAAAGAAATTAAACAGCGATTTGATTTTAAAGACAGCATCAGTTCCATCGTTCTTGAAAAAGATGAAGTCATTCTCACTTCGGATGATTCCTACCGACTGAAAAGCGTCATTGACATTCTGCAGTCCAAATTGATTAAACGCAACATCTCTCTCAAATCGCTCGAATACGAAAAAATAGAAGAAGCGCTCGGGAAAACCGTCCGGCAGAAAATAAAAATCAAACAGGGCATTGCTTCTGAAACCGCAAAAGAGATTACCAAAGAAATCAAAAACGCGAAATTGAAAGTTCAGGCCCAGATCCAGGGAGACCAGGTTCGAGTGGTTGGAAAAAGCAGAGACGAACTGCAATCTGCCATCGCCCTCCTGAAAAAAAAGGATTTCGGCGCCGATCTTCAATTCACCAACTTTAGATAGATTAAAGGAATACCAGATTATCGCAACCCAAACAAATAAGAAAGGCCTTTAGATGTCGAGACAAATATTGATTATTGAAGACGATTCATTGGTATCGGATATTATCATTGCCGTGTTGGTCAAGGAAGGATTTATTCCGGCCCTTGCCAGAACCGGTGCGGAAGCACTCAAGAAGATCTCTCAAACTCCTCCTGATCTCATCTTGCTCGATCTCGGCCTTCCCGATATAGAAGGGTCTGAAATTGCCAAGTCGATCCGGAAATCAAAAAAAACAACCGATATTCCGATTATTATGCTGACCGGCAAAAATACCCTTGCTGACAAATTGTCCGGATTTGAACAAGGGGCGGATGATTACCTGTCAAAACCATTTGATCCGAAAGAATTGATGGCGAGGATTTACGCGTTGCTTAAGAGATTCCCTGCAAAGATCAGGCAGGCCCATGCGCAGACCACATACGGAAACAATCTGGTTTTGGATTCAGAGCGTCATGAAGTGATGCATGAGGGGAAAGAGGTCTGGCTCACACCCAAAGAGTTCTCTCTCCTTGAGTTTTTTATCAAAAACCAGGGAAAGGTACAATCCCGTCAAGTCCTTTTAAAGGAAATCTGGGGAAAAGTCTCCCAGGAAACCACACGGACCGTTGACGTTCATATCCGAAGACTCCGTTCAAAAATTCCTTCTCTTGAGACAGACTTGATTACGATAAAACCGATGGGGTATAAACTAAAAGATCTCTCCACTTCTTGACACGCTGTCTTCCGGTCTTCAGAATATGAAAAACCATCTCCTAAAGAAAGCATGGGAATATTCCCAAAGTCTTGTTATTGCTTTTGTCCTGTCCATGATCATCAAGGTGACCGTCGTCGAAGCCTTCGTCGTTCCGACCGGTTCCATGGAACCCACCATCGCCGTGGGAGACAGGTTCTTCAGTAACAAATTGGTTTATCATTTCCGGACTCCCCACGAAGGGGAAATCGTCATTTTTACTCCTCCCAGTCAGGCAACGCCCAATGGATCGATCCCGTTTGTCAAAAGAGTCATCGGCGTGGAAGGCGATTGGGTTGAAGTCCGGGATGGCATGGTCTTCGTCAACCACCAGCCCATACATGAAAAATATGTCAAAGAACATCCCAGATATCAACTGATGCCCCTGCAGGTCCCGCACGATACACTTTTCGTGCTTGGAGACAACCGAAATAATAGCTATGACAGCCACGTCTGGGGGTTCGTTCCGCTTGGAAACATCAAAGCCAAAGCCACGTTCAGATTTTGGCCGCTCACCCGGATTGGATTTGTCTCTTAATCGTGATAAGATACGGACGGTTAAGATAGCCCAGGTGATCGCTCTTTCTTAGGTCAAAGATCAAATTGAGCTTGGCTTGATTTGATCGCGAGGCGTGGGGGCATTGGAAGCATTGCTGACAGGCCCCCCCTCACATAAGAAAGGGAGGAAAGTCCGAACTCCACAGGGCAAGGCGCTGGATAACGTCCAGTCCTGGCAACAGGAAGGAAAGTGCAACAGAAAAAAGACCGCCTCATGAAGTCAAGTGAGGTAAGGGTGAAAAGGCGAGTTAAGAGCTCACCAGCGGCCGGGAGACCGGCCGGCTTTGTAAACCCCGCCTGGAGCAAGACCAAATAGGGAAGCAGGCGGCCCGCCTGACGCTTCCGGGTAAGGTCGCACGAGGAAACAGGCAACTGTTTTCCCAGAGAAATGATCATCGCCCGTTACCATTCGGGAACAGAATTCGGCTTATGGGCTGTCTTAACTATTTCCCACTTATCGCTCTCCATCTTTAATTCCCACATGATGAATAAACCTAAAACCTGGATCGGTACCGACGAATCGGGAAAAGGAGACTATTTTGGGCCGCTTGTCATTGCCGGGGTCTGCCTGAACGCGAAAATCGGCGAGATATTGACTGCCTTAGGCGTCAAGGATAGTAAAAAAATGACAGATAAGAAAATTCTGGATCTCTTTCCTCTCATACAGAAAGAGGCTCTGGCTTCCGAAATTGTGGCGATCAGTCCTGAAAAATACAATGATTTATACAAAAAAATGAAGAACTTGAATTTCCTTCTGGCTTGGGGACACGCAAGGGTAATCGAAAATATCCTTATTCAGATTGAGTGCCAGTCCGCTCTGACGGACCAGTTTGGAGACAAATCCTTGGTTGAAAAGGCATTAATGGCACGAGGGAAAAAGATCGTTCTTGAACAACGTCCCGGAGCCGAGGAAGATATTGCGGTTGCGGCAGCCTCCGTATTGGCCAGAGGGGAGTTCCTGCAGAAAATGGAAAATCTATCTAAAAAAGAGGGAGTTCTTCTCCCAAGAGGTGCTTCCGAAAAAGTGGTGCAGACCGCCACTGCGTTGTTTCATCGAAAGGGAATGGAAGGATTGAACCGGGTGGCAAAAATTCATTTCAAAACAACTCAAGCCGTCTTGGGCGCATAAATTTCCTGCCAATATAGAATTCTGTAGCATTGGGAACAAACCAGAAACTTCTCATTTCTCTTGACCTCCGCAACGAGCTGGGGCGGAAGGTTCATGTAACACCCGAGGCAGGTGTTCCCGTTCACGCCTGCCAGGGCGTTCCCCTTGCGAGTCGCCAGGAGATGCTCATATTGGGCAAGGAGCTTTTTGTTTACCTGATTCGACAGGCCGACTCGTTCATCTTCCAGCTTGATTTTCTCTTCGCGAAGTTTCGCAATTTCCGTTTCTATTGACCGGACGGTATCAGAGAATTTGTTCTCCTTTTCCGAAAAATCATTCTTCTCTGTCGTGACCTCATTGGTCAAAAATTCCATTTTATCCATCAAAACAAGGACCGCTTCTTCGAGTGCTCCCCTCCCTCTTTTCAAAGCGTCTATTTCATGCAAGTGGGCCTGGTACTCCTTATTATTCTTGATCTCTTTCAGCCTTCCCTGTGTCTTCTGAATCTGAAGTTCCTGAGTTTCTATATCCTTTTCTTTGTCCCTCCGCTCCTTCGATATCTGGTCTAACTGTTTTTGTGCTTCTGAAAGTTTTGCCTTCATTTCTTCCAAAGTGTTTCTTTCTACTTCGATCCTATTTTGATGAGTTTGCTCACGCTCCCGAAATTTAGACAAGAGAGTATCCACTCTCTGGAGTTGAATCAGTAGGCCCATTTCTTCATTCACCGATAGCTCCTTATTCAATTATAAAAGTAATCCGATTCTCGACTCTTTCAAAATAAATGGGCCCACCTGGACTCGAACCAGGGACCAACCGGTTATGAGCCGGTAGCTCTAACCAGCTGAGCTATGGGCCCGTTCATTCAACATGGATCATATTTTACACTGTTCTATATGGGGACCCGTCACACTTCACTTCGTGAAATCCTCCGATGCCCCCATACCCCACATGATCCCAGGCAAAGCCTGTTGATCATGTTATTCGTTACAAGTTTTCAACGAAACTTTTCAACCTCTTGCTTCTGCTGGGATGACGAAGTTTTCTCAAGGCTTTGGCTTCGATTTGACGAATTCTTTCCCGCGTCACTTCGAAATCCTGACCTACCTCTTCCAAGGTATGATCCGTACTCTCTCCGATTCCAAAACGCTTTCTCAAGACTTTCTCTTCACGGGGCGTCAGGGTCTGCAAAACATTGTTGATTTGTCTCTGAAGATCATACCGAATGGCCGCTTCAATCGGAGATACCACTTTTTTATCTTCGATGAAATCCCCCAGGTGGCTATCCTCCTCTTCCCCTATCGGCGTTTCTAGCGAGATCGGCTCTTTGGCAATTTTTAGAATTTTTCTCACTTTATCAAGAGGAAGTTCCATCTTTTCAGCAATTTCTTCCGCGGCAGGTTCCCGGCCCAGTTCCTGAACAAGGTGACGTGAAGTACGAATAAGTTTATTAATCGTCTCAATCATATGTACCGGAATACGGATCGTTCGAGCCTGATCTGCAATGGCACGGGTAATCGCCTGCCGGATCCACCAGGTCGCATAGGTGCTGAATTTGTATCCTCTCTGGTACTCAAATTTATCTACGGCTTTCATCAGACCGATATTTCCTTCCTGTATCAGATCCAGGAACTGAAGCCCTCGATTGGTATATTTCTTGGCAATGCTGACAACCAATCTCAGGTTGGCTTCGACCAGTTCACTTTTAGCCAGCTTGACGCGATGTTCTCCAAGGTCAAGCGTGTGAACACTCTCTTTCAGTTCTTCGGAAGAAACGGAAGACTGTTCTTCTACCTTTTTGATGTTCTTATAGGCATTTTTATAGTTCTTTTCAATCTCTTCCAGAGAGGCCTGAGAGAGTCCGGTCTTTCTCTCAACTGCTTTTAAATTTCTCTTGTCCTTGTTCATCTTTCTGAAAAGTTCGGAAATGTTTTCTTTATGATGGGAGGTCCCCGTTCGCCTCTTGCAGGAAGATATTTCCCGTTCATACTGATGGATTGACCTGGCGAGACCTCTCATTTGACCGACAATGCTTTCCAGAAGCTTGACATGAAAATTAATGGTTGCGACTTTGTCTACAATCCTGAACCGGAGTTCCTTGATCTGCGCCTTTACCTTCTTCTTCTGGGGCGACGCATCTCCCAATCTCCTTAATTTCACATAGAACTCCAGAAGAGACCGGTAATAAGGCTTCAATTGACCTATTTGGGATATCGTCTTGGCCTTTAAGTCCTCATAATCCTGATCGGAAACTTCTTCACTCTCATCGGCATCTTCCTCTGTCGCGATTGAAATCACTTCCAGAATACTGATTTCATTCATTTTGAGTTTCTCTGATAGTGAGAGAATCTGTTTCAATACAAAGGGCATTCCGAAAACGATCGAAGCCACTTCCTTTTTTCCTTCTTCGATTCTCTTGGCGATTTCAATCTCTTTTTCGCGGGTCAGAAGGGGAACGCTTCCAATCTCTCTCAGGTACAATCTCACCGGATCATCGGTTCTGCTTAGAACACCCGGAGTGAGATCAATCTCCTTTTCCTTTTCTTCTTCGACCTCGACAAATTCTTCCTCAAATTCATCAAGTTCTTCCACTTCATCATCCGATTCTGAACTGGCTCTCTGGAATCTCCCTTCATCCGCGGAATCGATCACTTCGATATCCATTTCGCCAAACATGACCATGATATTGTCAAGCTGTTCTGACGACAGGATGTCGGCGGGCAGGGCATTATTTAACTCTTCATAAGTTAAAAAACCTTTTTCTTTGCCCAGCGAAATAAGGTGTTTAACTTCTTCTAACTTTTCTTCTTTAGACATGCGTTCTCCTAAAGTTTCACTCGCTCATTAAACTCAGACTTGATCTTGATTATCTCTTTTAAAAATTCTGAAACCTTTTCATGATCTTTCTGTTGTTCCGCCTGCGGAATCCTCTTCTCGATTTCGAATTGAAGCCGACGTTTTCTCTTCAGCCTCAACTTTCCCAAAGACTCTTCCAATGCCTGAATTGGAAAATCATATTCCGGCTCTTTCACCAACAGTGAGGTCAACCAGACATAGAGAGCGGAATCTTCCATAAAGAGATCGACTATTTTCTGGTAGCCGAGTCGCTCTTCCCCGCCTGAATATTCCTTTAATACTTTTGCAAACCGGGCCGCCCTCTGATCACTAAAATCAGTAGATTCGACATATTGAAATATGACTTCCGGGCTAGCCTTTTCAGCAAGAAGAAATCGGACAACATATTCTTCTTCCTGGGGAACGGCAGCCGGTGAAGATTTCAGCGCCACGTTTTGCTTTTCGTTTGAACCCGTCGGCGATTTGAGTCTTCTTTGAATTTTTTGATATTCCTCCAAGAGATCTTTCTCTGAAATAAAAAGATCGTTAGCTACTCGCGTTAAGTAAAAGGACTTTTCCACCCGGTTTTGAATTCGGTCAATAAGGGGCAATATTTCTCTCATCACGCTCAATTTCCCCTCAATTTCTAACGGGGAATTTTTTTGAATAATTTGTTGCAAAACAAAATCAAACAGTGGAACGGCTTTTTCAATAGATCGCTCAAATTCCTCTTTACCCTTGAGTCCGACAAACTGATCAGGATCAAGTCCCTCTCGAAGGACAACGACAAAGGCTTTCAAACCCGATTCCAGAAACAAATCAATTGTCCTGAAAGCCGCCCGAAGTCCCGCTTCATCCGGATCAAAAATCAGATAGACAGAGGGAACAATTCTCCGGATCGATTGCAGATGGGCCGTTGTCAGCGCGGTTCCGCAAGTGGCTACAACGTTTCGGATCCCTTCCTGATAGGGACGTATCGCGTCAAAATATCCCTCGACTATGACAATTGAATCCGGTTTTTTTGCCTCCTCTTTCAGCTTATCGAGCGCATATAAAATTCGTCCCTTTTGATAAATCGGAGATTCAGGAGAATTTAAATATTTAGGCTGGGATTGGTCGAGCACCCGGCCTCCAAACGCAACACAATTTCCACGGGCATTGAGAATTGGAAACATCAGTCGCCCTCTGAACCGGTCATGATAACCCTCTCCAGAGGTCCTCCGGACAATGAGACCGGCTTTTTCAATTTGAGTCAAAGAAAACCCTTTTTTCTCCAGAAATTTCAGACACGGATCCCATCCTGAAGAAGAATATCCCATGAAAAACTTTTCGATGGACTGATGGGAAATTCCTCTTTTTTTGAGATATTCCCGGGCCGGTTCCGCGGCCGCGTCATGAAGGAGAAATTGGTGGAAATAAATTTTCGCCGATTCATTGATCTGAATTAAGGTGGCGTCTTCGCCTGTGTTTTTTTCCTCAGCCTCAGAAACCGGAATTCCGGCCATCTTTGCAAGTTCCCGCGCCGCTTCACGAAATTCCAAACCTTCCTTCAACATTAAGAATTTGAAGATATCCCCGCCAGCCTGGCAACCAAAACAATGAAAAACCTGCCTCAAAGGACTGACCGTAAACGAAGGTGTTTTTTCTGAATGAAAGGGGCAAAGGCCCTTAAAATCCTTTCCGCTTTTCTTCAGACTCAGATACCCCGAAATCAGATTCACGATGTCGCTTGATTCCCGGATACGTTCAATGATTTCTGGAGGAATGGTGTTTGGGTTCAAAAGTCCTCACTTAGAAACTGATCGTCATGCCGACAGGGATTCCTTAACAATTTTGCTGACCAGCGCATTATCGGTTCTCCCCAAAATCCGCGGCATCAGCGCTTTCATCACCTTCCCCATATCTTTCATTCCAACGGCGCCGGTTTCTAGAATGGCCTGATGGATCAAATTCTTCACTTCCCCTTCGCTCAAGGGAAGAGGCAGAAACGCTTTAAGTATTTCTACTTCCTTCTTCTCCTGGGCCACGAGATCTTCGCGGTTTCCTTTCGCAAACTGTTCGATTGAATCATGTCGCTGCTTTAGACCGGAAACAATCACTTCCATGACCTCTTGGTCGTTTAAACTCGAACCTTTTCCTCTTTCAATCTCCTTGTTCTTGATCGACGAACGGAGCATGCGGATGACTGATAGTTTCAAGGCATCTCCATTTTTCATCGCCAATTTCATTTCTTCAGTCAATCTCGTTTTCAAATCTGACATCAGGATATCCTACTGGCTCACAACAAAGGTTTTTTTAACCGTTTTTTTCCGCGCGGCCAAAGCTTTCTTTTTTCGTTTGATACTCGGTTTCTCGTAATGTTCTCTTTTTCGGACCTCTGACAGAATCCCCGATTTTTCACATTGTTTCTTAAATCTTCTCAGGGCATTTTCAAATGATTCATTTTCCTTCACCTTCACAACGGACATTCAACGTCACCTTCCTTTCCCATTGATTTTACAGACAAAAGTAAACTTTGAGTATAACAGTGTTTAAATGGCTGTGTCAACCTATCCGGGAGGCCAGGTCATGGACCTCCCTCCAAGTAGATGAAAATGAAGATGGGATACGGTCTGCCCGCCGTCAGGCCCTGTATTGGCAACCAGACGGAACCCTTTCACATCGATATTTCTGTCGCGGACGATCTGTTTTACGGCGGTCACCATTTCGTCAAGAAAGAGATGGTCTTCGTTTTTCTGAAGTGCAAGCAGATTTTCGCGATGGCGTTTCGGAATCAGAAGGATATGGACCGGAGCCTGTGGATTCACATCATAAAAGGCAAGTATGTCGTCACTTTCAAAAACCACCTTCGCCGGTATTTCCTTTTTGACAATTTTACAAAATAAACAGGCATTCATGACGTTTCTCCCAAAGTCTAACCCTTGAGTCCCGGTTTTCCTTCCCTTTTTTCAAGTTCGCGGAATACTTCCTGCAACGGCAATCCATGGAATCCTAATAAGACCAGAGTATGAAACCAAAGGTCTGCCACTTCCCAAACGATCTCCTCCCGCACTTTCCCCTTGGAACTCAAAAGGACCTCGGCAGCCTCTTCCGCGACCTTTTTGAGTATGGCATCTTCTCCCTTAACCAGCAGAGCAGAAACGTATGATCCGGAGGAAGGATTCTCCCTCCTTTTGGAAATCGTCTCTGAAATGCGCTCCAGAATCTGTTTTGGAACCAATCCGGACGAAGACGAACGATCGTCCATTTCTACTAACTGAAGACGATCCCATTTTCGGTAAAAACAGGAGAGACGCCCGGTATGACAGGCTCCCTTGATCTGCTCTACCTTGAACAGAAGAGTGTCCTCGTCGCAATCGATCAAGATCTCCCTGACCTTCTGGATACTTCCGGAGCTTTCCCCTTTTTTCCACAATGATTTTCGAGAACGGCTATAGAAAACCGTTTCTCCCGTTTCCAGTGTCTGTTTGAGAGATTCTCGATTCATATGGGCAACCATGAGAACTTCTCCGCTCCCGACTTTCTGAATCACGGCCGGGATAAGTCCTTCGGCGTTAAATTTTACCAAACTGAGAAAAGTTTCATTCATATCGGCCTGATAGGCACCCCTTTTCTTATAAGAAATTCTTTCGCGTCCTTGATTCGATATTCCCGATAATGAAAAATGGAAGCAGCCAGTACCGCATCCGCCTTTCCCAGGATCAACCCTTCATAGAGATGTTCCAGCGTGCCTACTCCTCCAGAAGCAATGACCGGTATCTGGACCGCTTCAGATACAGATCGTGTCAGATCGAGGTCATACCCTTCTTTGGTTCCATCCCGATCCATACTGGTGACTAATAGTTCCCCCGCTCCGTAGGACGCCATCATTTCGGCCCACTCCAGTACACTGCGCCCGGTCGGTCTCCTGCCCCCGTGAGTGAAAACCTCCCATCCTCCGCCGAGGGTCCTTCTTTTGGCGTCAATGGCCACGACGATACATTGGGTTCCAAACCGGTTTGCTGCCTCCCGAACCAATTCCGGATTTTCAACTGCCGAGGTATTGATAGAGACCTTATCGGCTCCGGCTAGAAGTAAATTTCTGATATCTTCGGTCGAGCGAATTCCACCGCCAACCGTTAATGGCATAAAAACTTCGGCCGCACACTTCTCCACAACGGCCAAAATGGTCCCGCGACCCTCGTGAGACGCGGTGATATCGAGAAAGCAGATCGCGTCAGCGCCCTCCTCATTGTAATATCGGGCGGCCTCCAGTGGATTTCCGGCATCGTTCAGGTTTTCAAATCCTATTCCTTTTACGACGCGGCCATTCTTCACGTCAAGACAGGGGATGATTCTCCGCGTCAGCACGAGACGTCCTTGACTAGAGCCAAAGCGTCCTCAAGTATGATCGCTCCTGAATAAAGGGCTTTACCAATAATTGCGCCTTCAATATTATCCAGTTCCATGATTTGGCGAATATCGTTAAGAGTGGAAACACCTCCTGAAACAACCAGCGGAACGTGAATGGCCTGCGCCATTTCTTCAATCCGGGCCAGATTGGGTCCCCCCATCATTCCGTCTTTTTCAATATCCGTATAGATCAGTGCGGCAATTCCCAGATCACTCATCTTTTTTCCAAAATCCAAAGCCGATTCGGACGTCACGTCCGTCCACCCTTTAATGGCGATGAGTCCATTTCTTGCGTCGATGCCTGCTACGATCTTTCCAGGATAAGTCCTGGCGCTCTTCTTCAAAAGCTCGATATTTTGAATCAGAGAAGTACCTAATACCACTCTTGTAACGCCCATTGATAAATAATCTTCGATGGCCGCAAAATCCCGAATACCCCCTCCCACCTGGATCGGAACCTGGACCGATTTTAAAATGTCTTCAATGGAGTCCCGATTGACGGGATGGCCCTTCAGCGCTCCGTCCAGATCGACGACATGAATGATTTCCGCCCCGGCTTCAGCCCATTTCCGGGCGACCGCTTCCGGTTCGTTTGAAAAAACTTCCTTTTGATCAAATCGACCTTGCTTCAAACGGACGCACTGTCCATTTTGAATGTCGATTGCAGGAAAAATTTTCATTTCATGTTCCCGAAATTCTCGAGAAGTTTTAGTCCGAGTGCCTGACTTTTCTCCGGGTGAAACTGACAGGCAAAGAGTTTATCCTGCCAAACCGAGGAAACAAAAGAAATACCATAGTCGCTCCTGGAAGCCACGACCGATTCCTTCTCGGGTAGAACGTAATAAGAATGGTCAAAATAAAAATAGGAATCTTGCGGAATCCCCTTGAAGAAAGGAGAATCGCTGTTAATCCGGACCTGGTTCCACCCGATATGAGGCACTTTGAGTCCAGAAACCGGGAATCGCTTTACCTCTCCCGGAATAAAATTGAGCCCCTCATGCATTCCAAACTCTTCACTCCTGGAAAAAAGGAGCTGAAGACCCAGACAGATTCCAAGAAATGGTTTTCCTTCGCGAATGCATTTCGTGATTGTCGGAATAAGCCCCGTTGCCCGAAGATGGTCCATACATTCAGAAAAGGCGCCAACACCGGGTAAAACAAGGTGCGTCGCTTCGAGCAATTCTTTCTGATCTGAAGTAATCAACGATCGATGTCCCACCTTCAACAAGGCATTCTGGACGCTCCTGAGATTGCCCATTCCATAGTCGATCACGGCAATCATAAAATCCCTTTAGTCGAAAGAACCCCCCGGATCCGGGAATCAATCTGAAGGGCCTGGTCCAAAGCTCTTCCAAATGCTTTAAAAATCGCCTCGATGACATGGTGAGGATTTTTCCCGTAGGGAACGTGAATGTGGAGCGTCAGACCTGACTTCTGAGCCAGCGCTTCGAAAAAATGTTCGATCAGATCAATATCGAAAGTTTTTATTTTCTTCTTCATCAGACTGATCTGATAGACCAGATACGGTCTCCCGCTCACATCCACGATCACCTGGGCCAGGGCTTCATCCATCGGAACATAGGCAAGGCCATATCGTCTGATCCCTTCTTTGTCACCGATGGCTTTCTGAATAGCCAGACCAAGTGAAATGCCGATATCCTCGACGAGATGATGGTCGTCTATTTCAAGATCTCCCTTGCTCTTGAGCTCGAGGTCAAAATTGCCATGTTTTGACCAGAGCGTAAGCATATGATCCAGGAACGGGATACTTGAGTGAACCTTGCTTTTACCGGTACCCTCTATTTTTAGGCTGAGCCGGATACTCGTTTCGGCTGTTTTTCTTTCAATCAACGCCTTCCTCACCTTATTCTTCATCACTTTCTGATCTCCAGAGAATGGGCATGACCGGTCAATCCTTCGGCATGGGCTAAACGAATAACATGTTCCGAAACACTTGCCAATGCACCTTTCGAATAGGAAATCAGGCTCGTCTTCTTGACAAAATCGTCTACGGAAAGGGGCGAAAAAAAACGCGCTGTTCCCCCGGTCGGCAGGACGTGATTCGGCCCGGCCAGATAATCCCCCACTGCTTCAGGTGTGTAATGACCTAGAAACAGTGCGCCTGCATGTTTGATTTTCTTTACCCAGTTCTCCGGATTCTTGACCTCCAATTCCAGGTGTTCCGGGGCAAGCTGGTTACCCAGGTCAATGGCCTGATTGAGCGATTTCGTTACAAAAATAACACCGTTATTTTTAATCGACACAGAGGCAATTTCCTTCCGCGACATATTTTTCAATTTTAAGTCGATTTGCAGGCTTATTTGCTTCGCCAGCTTCATAGAGGGGGTAATACAGACCGGATAGGCCTTTTGGTCATGCTCCGCCTGGGCCAGAAGATCCGCCGCCACATAACCGGGATCCGCCGACCGGTCTGCGATGACGAGGACTTCACTTGGACCGGCAATCATATCGATGTCAACCCAGCCGTAGACCAGCCTTTTGGCCGTCGCCACATAAATATTTCCGGGACCCACAATTTTATCCACTTTTTGAATCGAGGAAGTACCATAGGCCAGTGCGCCGATTGCCTGAGCACCTCCGACCGGGAATATCTCGGAAATTCCGAGAAGGTCGGCGGCAACAAGGACATAGGGATTGATTTCTCCTCTCAGCGAAGGAAAGCAGACCGCTATTTCACGGACACCGGCGACGATCGCGGGAATAGCGTTCATCAAGAGGGATGAAGGATAAGCGGCCTTTCCACCCGGCACATAAAGACCCGCTCTTTCGATCGGACGAACCAACTGTCCGAGAGTCACTTCGCCCTTCTTATAACTCCAACTCTCTGTTTTTTGACGCTGGTGAAAGGCAATGATTCTGCCGGCGGCAAATTCGAGACTCTTGACCACTTTGGGGTCTACCAGTCGATAGGCTTTTTTGATCTGGGCAGGCGAAATTCGAAGCGTCCCTTTTTTAAGGGTGAGGTGGTCCAACTGCCGCGTATACCGGATCAGGGCGGAATCTCCATTCTTTTTCACATCCGCCAGAATGGATCTCACTTTCATCTCAATCGGCTCTTCGCTCAATTCAAACCGTTTCATCAGCCGGTTAAATGCCTTCTGAAACCGGGGCTCTTGATGCGAGAAAATTTTCATGACAGGATTCCCCTGATCTGGTCAATAAATTGATAAACGCGTTTGTATTTCAGTTTCAGGCTGGCTCGGTTGACGATCAATCGAGCCGTGGAGGAAGCAATTTCATCGACAATTCTCAGATGATGTGCCTTCAAGGTCGCCCCGGTGGAGACCAGGTCCACAATCTGGTCCGCGAGACCCATCATCGGTGCCAATTCTATCGATCCGCCCAGCTTAATCAATTCGACCGGAATTCCCTTTTGACTGAAATATTTTTCCGTAATCCGGGGATATTTTGTGGCAATCTTGAGTTTTGCCGGATTTTTCCTCCGGGTCAATTCGGATCCCATCGGCTCAGCAAGCATAATACGGCAATGGCCGAATTTCAGATCAAGGGGCTCAAAAAGCTCCCGGTCATCTTCCAAAAGAATATTCTTGCCCGAAATTCCCATATCGGCGGCACCATATTCAACGTAGGTAGGAACATCCCCGGCCCGAACCATGAGCAATCTGATTTTCTGGCCGGGAATATCAAAGACGAGCCGTCTGTTCGACGAGAGAAGCTCGGAGTGAGAAATACCCGCCTTATTCAACAGATCAATCGATTCGGGCAAAAGCCTCCCTTTAGAAAGAGCAATCGTCAACCAGGTATTCACAAGCTGCCCTTCACCCGCTTCACCTGAGCTCCAAGCGGGAGGAGTTTTTCCTCCATTTTTTCATAACCCCTGTCCAAATGATAAATTCTCGAGATTTCCGTTTCACCTTCTGCAGCAAGTCCGGCCAGGACAAGGGACGCGCTTGCACGAAGGTCTGACGCCATCACCTGAGCACCGTTCAATCTTGGAATGCCTCGTATGACCACCTGATTTCCACTAATCTTGATATCCGCCCCCATTCGCTTAAGTTCGGCGACATGATTGAAACGGTTTTCAAATATATTCTCTGTGACGATTGAAAAACCTCCGGCCACGCTCATTAAAGCTACCATTTGAGCCTGAAGATCGGTAGGGAATCCGGGATAGGGTGCTGTTTTTACATCTACCGGACGGATTTCTTTTTTGCTTTTTACTCTCAGACCGCCCGTTTCCTCTTCAATTTCAACACCTGCTTCCTGTAATTTAAACTGGACTGCTTTCAGATGTTCAGAGACGCCGTTTTGAATAAAAAGCTCGCCTCCGGTCATGGCACCCGCAATCATGAAAGTCCCCGTTTCAATCCGGTCCGGCATAATCGTATAGTTTCCTCCGTGAAGGGACTGAACACCGTGAATGGTGATGGTTTCAGTTCCTGCGCCATGGATAGCCGCTCCCCGAAGCGACAGAGAGGCCGCCAGATCCGTGATTTCCGGTTCACAGGCCGCATTTTCAAGTATCGTTGTTCCATCGGCCAACGTCGCCGCCATCATGATATTTTCTGTCCCGGTCACTGTCGGCGTATCAAACACTATCTTGGCTCCTTTGAGTCGGGAGACTTTAGCTTTGATATACCCCTGTTCAATCTTCACTTCGGTCCCCATTTTTTCAAGTGCTGCCAGCGTCAGATTTACCGGTCTTGCTCCAATCGCGCAACCTCCCGGTAGAGAAACCGAGGCCTCCCCGCATCTCGCCAGAAGAGGTCCCAGGACCAAAATCGACGCCCGCATGGTTTTGACCATTTCATAGGGGGCATCCTGCCGCTCAATCTTCTCGAAGGAAATGACAGTCTTATCGACCGCTTCGTCCACGCTTCCTCCCAGCCAAACCAGGAGTTTTTTGATCGTGGAGATATCCCCCATTTTAGGTACATTTGAAAAGGCGTTTTCCCCGCCGCTCAACAGGGAAGACGCCAAAATTGGAAGGGCCGCGTTTTTGGCACCGCTGATCCTGACCGTTCCCCGCAAGGGGAATCCTCCCAAAATGATCATTTTATCCACAGGAGTCCCCTTTATAAAGCAGCGTGAGGATCCGTTCTATTCCCTGTTCGTCACGGGATACCTCCACCCATTCCCAGCAAGGCTGTTCTTGAACAAGAAAAGCAAGTGACCCGCTCTGATTCAGGCCTATTTCCATCACAAGAAATCCCCCCTGCTTTATCCAGGCGGATCCTTCCATTAGAATTCTGCTATAAATATCGAGTCCCCCGGCTCCGCCGTCTAACGCAAGTTTCGGTTCAAACTTTTTCACAGAGGTCTCAATCTGTTGGTCTTGTTCGAGGTCAAGATAGGGGGGATTGGAAACCACAACTTCAAAGCTCCCCTTAAATCTAGTCGGCACCGTCGAAAAGAGGTCCCCTTCGATAAAATGAAGACTTGACGCAACCCCATGCGTCACGGCATTCGCCCTGGCATAAAGAAGCGCGTCGGGAGAAAGATCCACAGCATAACCCGTCTTACAGGTATTTTGTTCCAGCAAGAGAGAAATTGAAACGCACCCGCTCCCGGCTCCCAATTCAAGAAAGGGGCCCTCCTTTAACCGGGAAAGCGCCGATCGCACCAGTCCCTCTGTTTCCGGGCGGGGTATAAAAACACCTGGACCGACCGAGAAATTCCGATTCAAAAAACTTTCATAGCCCGTTATATACTGAATGGGTTCCAGACTGCCCCTGCGGGAAAGAAAATCTTCGAACCGCTCTGCAACTCCGGAATCCACCGGATCTTCCTGGCGGAGATAGAGGTCAAGCCGCCTCACTTTGACCAGCGCACTCAGGAGTATTTCTGATTCCAGGCGAGGGTCTTCAATACCGTGCGCTTCCAGAACGCTTTCGCCCTTTTTCACGAGTTCAAGCCAGGTTTTTTTCAATCGTGTTTTCACGCGCTCTTTAATTTTTCTGCGCTATCCCAGGCCGAAAGCGCATCGATTAAATCTTCGAGGTCCCCTTCCAAGACAGCCTCCAGCTTGTGAAGCGTCAGTCCGACTCGATGATCGGTCACCCGGTTCTGGGGGAAATTATAGGTTCTGATCTTTTCGCTCCGCTCGCCCGTACCGACCTGAGTCTTCCTGCTCTGAGCAATTTCACTTTCCCGTTTTTCATTTTCGATCTCCAGCAACCGGGATCGCAATACCTTCATTCCCTTGATCCGGTTTTTGAGCTGAGATCTTTCGTCCTGGCAACTGACCACCAGACCGGTTGGAATATGGGTAATTCGAATGGCTGATTTTGTCGTGTTCACACTCTGCCCGCCCGCTCCGGACGAACAGAACGTGTCAATCCTCAAATCGTTTTCATTGATCTGAATATCAACATCTTCCGCTTCGGGAAGCACGGCAACGGTCACGGTCGAAGTATGGATTCTCCCTCCCGCTTCAGTCGCCGGAACTCTTTGTACCCGATGGACTCCGCTTTCAAACTTCAACCGGCTATATACCCTTTTCCCTTCGATGGAAGCAACGATCTCCTTGATCCCTCCGATTCCCGTCAAATTGGAATTGAGAATTTCAATTTTCCATTTGTGAAGCTCGGCATATTTCGAATACATTCTGAAAAGATTGCTGGCAAAGAGCGCCGCCTCCTCTCCACCCGTCCCGGCTCTTATTTCCAGGAAAATATTTTTTTCATCATAGGGGTCCTGCGGGATCAGAAGAACCTTGATCTCCTTCTCCAGTTTAATCCTTTCTTCTTCAAGTTTTCGAACTTCGGCAGCCGCCATCTCTTTAAGTTCTTCGTCATTCCCGGCCGCCGACAAAAGAGTTTCTGCCTCGCTTTTTTGCTTCTGAACCTCTTTATAGCGGTGAAAATGGGCAACGAGAGGAGAAATTTCTTTCTGCTCTTTGCCATATTTTTGAGATTCCTGGGGGTTTGACAAGACCTTCGGATCACCCAAGAGTTCGCTGAGCTCGTCATACCGATGGGAGAGGCTTTCAAGCTTTTGAAAGATAAATGATTCTGTGGTGGCCATTTTCGCTTCCCGCTATTTCATAAAAAAAAACCCGAACCTCATCTGTTTTGAAAGGGTCGGGTTAGATAACAATTAAAGATCCGTAAATTATTTTTTTGCGTATTTCTTTCTAAATCGTTCGACTCGACCCTCTGCGTCAACAATTTTCTGTAGCCCTGTGAAGAATGGATGGCATGTCGAACAGATGTCAAGACGGATCTCCTTTGCAGTCGACTTGGTCATCACCGATGCCCCGCAGGCACAGACCATCTGAATTTCTTTGTATTGAGGATGAATATCCGCTTTCATTTCATGCCTTTCTTTAATTTAAAGATCCCAACGACCTGTAATTCAATTTTGAGAAAAAATGATTTTAACAAATTCATTTCCACTTTTCAACGGCTATTTATGCATCGAATCGAGAAATTCCTTGTTGTTTTTGGTTCCTTTGATCTTATCCAGCAGAAATTCCATGCTTTCGATGGAACCCAGCGGATTGAGTACTTTTCTCAGGATCCACATTTTGTTAAGTTCTTCCTTGTCGACCAGGAGCTCTTCCTTTCGGGTTCCTGACAGATTAATATCAATTGCGGGGAACACTCTCTTGTCCGCCAATTTCCTTTCAAGATGAAGTTCCATGTTTCCGGTTCCCTTAAACTCTTCAAATATCACATCATCCATCCGGCTTCCGGTATCAATCAGGGCCGTAGCGATAATCGTCAGACTTCCGCCATTTTCAATATTTCTGGCCGCCCCGAAAAACCGTTTCGGCTTCTGGAGAGCATTCGCATCCAACCCTCCCGATAACACCTTTCCGCTGGGAGGAACTACCGTATTGAATGCACGGGCCAATCGCGTAATGCTGTCGAGCAGAATGACCACATTTCGCTTATGCTCCACCAACCGTTTTGCTTTTTCCAGGACCATTTCGGCAACCTGCACGTGGCGTTGAGCCGGTTCATCAAAGGTGGAACTGACCACTTCTCCCTTAACCTGTCGTTGCATATCTGTCACCTCTTCAGGGCGCTCGTCGATAAGCAGAACGATCAGGGAAATATCCGGATGATTCTTGGTGATCGATTTGGCGATCGCCTGTAGAAGCATGGTTTTTCCTGTTCTCGGAGGTGCCACGATCAACCCTCTCTGCCCCATTCCAATTGGCGTAATCAGATCCATAATTCGAGTCGAAAAATCGTCCGGTGTCGATTCCAGCCTGATCTTTTCCATCGGATAGATAGGCGTGAGATTGTCAAAAAGAATTTTGTCCCGAGCCACTTCAGGATCTTCATGATTGATCGTTTCTACTTTCAGAAGAGCAAAGTAACGTTCTCCTTCCTTGGGTGGTCGCACATGACCGGAGACAATATCTCCTGTCCTTAAATTAAATCGTCTGATCTGGGAAGGTGAAACATAGATATCATCCGGTCCGGGGAGGTAATTGTAGTCCGGGGATCTTAGAAAACCAAATCCGTCTGGCAATGTTTCCAGAACGCCTTCGCCGAATATCGAACCATTTTTTTCGGACTGGGCCTGAAGAATGGCAAAGATGAGCTCCTGCTTCCTTAAATTTGAGGCGCCATCTATTTTCAGCTCCTTTGCCAACTCATTGAGCTCAGATATCGGTTTCTCTTTCAGTTCTAACAGATTCATAAATTCTCCCTTACAATTTGCGATACACGCCTGATAGTTCAATCTTCATGTTCTTTTATTTTGTCGATTCAGAAAAGTCTCTATCCGAGGACAAGTCAAGAATCAAAATAAATAAGTCTTAATTTTGGCTGTTGATAATGATGGCTTTGGGCCAGTCTGGTTTGTAATTGTTGGATGTTAGACTTTCATTCGATCAAAGGAAATGGGGTCCGGAATAGAGTCAATCTTGCTTTGCATGATTTCTGATATATAGAAATAGGCGTTGGGGGGAATTATCCGGTGACTCACATTAAACTTTTTCTTGAAACTTATATTGTTAGAAATTAAGAAGAAATTTGAACAACGAGGTTGTGGGCAAATTGCTATACAATCAAGACATACGTATTATAGACAAGAGGGGCTCGTTTGTCAAATTGTTTGAATATTTGATTTTCGGGTCATTTTGGATTAGGCTTGACCGGATGAGGTTGCTGTACTTTCGCTCAAGAACCGGACAGCGACACTTTAGAAATTAAAGGAGGATTCTACCATGTTATTTTCATTCAGGACTTTTGCTTGCGCTCTTATTTTAGGTTTATCATTCACCGTTTTTGCTTTCGCACAGCCACCGGATACCTATTCGGAAGAACATGAGATGATGGGTCATCCGATGATGCACCCTGGAATGGATCCCTCGGGCGAAATGGAGCACCCCGGAATGGGGCAGATGTGGGGACATGGTTACGGAGGCGGCAAATCAAACTGGATGAAACCCCATAACGCCGCGGTTCATTTCCTTCAGATGAAAGAGATTCTGGGTTTAAATGAAAAACAGGTCAGTGATCTCAAAAGTTTAAGGGATACCTATCGTACGGAAAACATGGTCAATGAGGCCAAATTAAAAGGGGCCGAACAAGAACTCAGGGAAATTTTGGAAGAAGAGAGCATCAATCTGGAAAAAGCGGATGCGAAATTGAAGGAGATCGGCGCTCTGGAAGGTCCCGTCTGGTCGAGTTTTGTTAAACATTTGGCTAAAATTAAAACCATTATTACCAAAGATCAGATGAAAAAAATGCGTGGCATGCAAGGTTCTCATCCGATGAGGGAGAGAGAATAAGCGATCCGCTTAATTACCTTCCTGACACCCCTTTGAAATCGGGATTCCGGGGGTAGCAGACTCAGGATCAGGCAAGATTCTATCGTAAAATCAAATAAATGCCCGGGATAGATGAGTACCTCCTCCTCTTTGAGGAGGAGAATCGCCCATTCTTCATCCGTCATCACCCGGGGAAGTCGTATCGTAGCATACCACCCCCCTTCCGAATTGAGTAGATTCCCCTCCGGCAGATATCGTTTCATGACTTCGGAAAGATAAACCCGGTTATTCCAGATTCGATCCTGAATCTGGGATTGTATTTTCAACCTTTTCCGGAGGTAGAGACCTACGCCGTTTTGCGCCGGACCGTTAACAGAGAGATAGGAATCCGCGATCTGCTCCAATCTCCGAACGGCTTCCTGAGCTATCTTTCTGGGACCTGTTACCACAATCCATGAGAGTTTCATTTGAGGCAGAGCGGCCAATTTGGACAAGCCATTCAAAGTAAAGACCAGTGTCCGGTTCTGAGAAGTAAAACTCCGGGGAAGGGGATTCTGGTCCGGATATCGATAGTCAAAAAATACCTCGTCGGCAATTATCGGACAGGCCCTGCTTTTCGCAAGCTCGATTAAACGCGCCTGGTCTTGACGATCAATATAAGATCCGGTCGGATTGTGAGGATGAACCAACGCGATGGCTCCTCTTCCTGCTTCCATGGCCTTTTCCAAAAATGAGATATCCACCTTCCATTGAATCCCGTCGTAGCGGAGGGGAAAATGGTTAATCGAAATGCCCATGAGCTTCGCAAGTGGTTCAATGAGCGGATATCCGGGAGCCGGAACATATAATCGATCTCCAGGATTCAAAAGAAGAAGAAACAGGAATTGATAGGCTTCGCTGGTACTGGCAGTCAAAATAATCTGTTCGGGATTCACGCCGACGCCATGGGACTCGTAATACTCAACGACCCCATTCCGGGCTTCCAGACTCCCTTTGGGATCGGGGTTGTAACAAAGATTTTCCTTTTTGGTTAGAGTGATTAACCACTCCGGAGGATAGGTGAATCCGCATCGAGTCGGATTCGATTCAGTCAGATCAATCCACTTTTTACCCTTCTTTTGATATCTCGCGAGGAGACTCCATAAAGGGCTGAATCGTCTTTCAAAATGAGATCGGTCAGAGAAAATGGCCATATTGGACAGGTGAATTGGCTTAGAACAGGTTAAGAATTATGATAAAATGGATTTATGAAATACCTGCATATTCCTCTCATCATATGGATACTGCCTCTCGTCCTGGTATTGAGCTGTGGCAGCAAAAATGACTCGGCCAGTTGTCTTTCCGGAGCAACGATCGTATCCGTGACCGTCTCCCCTTCAAATTATACCTTTTCACCTCCCCCTTATTCCAAGGCATTTACGGCAGAGGCACGGGATTTGAACGGGAATACGGTGTGCGGCGTCACTTTTGCCTGGACCAATACGACGGGGACAATGAGCTGTGTGGATCAGAACGGCTTGGTCACATTAAGCTATAACCGATTCTCACCTACCGATACGATCACTGCCTCAGTCGGGAGTTTTTCCGGTCCGGCTACAGTCACCTATCCCATGGGCCTCCCGCCTCCCCCACCCGGACAAGGCTGTTAATCTTCTCACCTCGTTATATCGAGCGCCAACGATTCAGGAAATCTTAAAGGGAAGGTTGTCACATTGTTATTATTCTCGGAGAGATAGTCCGAGATAAACGCCTGACCGTTCACAGTGGAAGCCTGCTTGATTGTAAGGAGTGAAGAAATGTTGTTGTATAAACCAAGATTTGCAACATAAATTTGATCCGCCGAAAAATCTATAACCAGAGAAGAGGGACCATCGAGCGAATGAACGACATCAACCGTATTATAAATCGTCCGGTCCGGGGGGCTATTGCAAACGTTTGAACCTTGAGATACCGGGACGCAGTTTTGAGGATGATTGAAAACCAGAATATTGTTAAATCCCTGATTGGCCACATAAAGCTGATCTTTAACGGGATCCATATAAAGTCCCGTCGGAATAAAGATGTTGGTTTGGTTCCCATTGATGGTCGTTGTCGCGGGGACGGAGCCGGTTAAAGTGGAGCCATTTTTAAATATGGCGATAAATCCCGGACTATCAGCCTTCGATTGGCTCCGGTTCGAGACCAAAATAAGATCTCTCGGCTGATTAATCGTTATCCCTCCTTCATCGACCCAGATGCCGGATGGTGAATCCAGGTCTGAACTTCGAATCACCCTCACGCCTGGGGCCCCTTCATCCATACTGCAGGTGATGCTTCCGGAAGGAGGCGAGCATTGTGCGAGATCAAATACGACGACGGCAAATTGATTTGTCGAATCCTTTCGGGAATTGACGACGTAAATCCATTCCCGGGACTGACTGGTATCAACAAAGATTCCAAATGGCCCCTTGAGGGCAGAACTGGCAATAATCTTTTGAACCGAACTGTAGGCGTTTCCGCTTATCCCGCTCGCATTATCAAATATCATAATCGAATCATTTGAGAAATTGGTGACATAGAGACGATCTCTCGGCACGCCGTAGGGATCCGGCGTGTTATTCAGAAAAATGCCGGCCGGGCCCATCATAGCGGGACTGATCCTGCGTGCGGATGAAAATACGCACTGATAAGGAGGCGCGGTTCCGATACATTGACCATAATTCTGACTGACCTGATCAAACAAGAGAATCTGATCCCATCCTTGATTGACCAGATAAAGGTTATCCTGACCGGACACGTCTCCTACGGCCAATCCCGCGGCTTTCCTAATTTCGTAGTTCAATCCGTAAATTTCCTGATTGGGAAGCGTGTCGACATGCACGGTCGTCGTCTGAAACAGGGGATTGGGTGTAAAAACCTCCACTTTATTGCCCGAATAATCAGAAACGTAGAGAGAGGGAGTACTGCTACTGCCTGCAATCGTGGTGACCATCTGAATCGGCCAGACAAACCCTGTTTTGGTTCCGGCAAGATATTGGGTTCCCGAACTGCTTGAAGTACAATTGGCCGCTGACGGGAGAGACTGAACGCCATTACCCAGAAGGCTGACTTTACAAATCGCCACAATTCCCGAATAGATCGTCGAACCGGGCGATCCCAGGCTGGAGCAATAGGAAAGCCCTGATGCCGGACACCCTGCATTGGCCACATAAAGGATATCCGTCGAGGGTTCAAACCAAAGCCCGGAGGGTGAATTGAAACCCGAGATGGTTTTAAGAGCGGTGTAGTTCTGGGTCGTAAACGGGGTTGACCCGTCAAAGACGACGACCGTCGTCCCGGGTATGATGTCAGGATTGTACGCTTGTGCAAAGGTATCCCAGTAACGAAAACCGTGAATATAATTCGAAACATATAAAAGTTTATTGTTGGAATCATAGACGATTCCAAAGGGAGCCGTCAATTCGGCGCTCACTATTTTAGCCGTTGGGCTGACCGAACAGGTTCCATTGGTACTCATTGCAAGAATATAGGCGTTGCAGGAGGAGGTCACCTGATTATAAATGGTAATATTATTGCCTGCAAAATTGGCGACGAAGAGGGTGTCTTGACCTGAGGAAGCATCAATAAAAATTCCAATCGGACCATCCAATTTACTGTCCGATCCCAGGAGGCCGTCATTGAAGAGTATCCGATCCGGCTTCTGGTCTCGTCCCGGAAGTTGACTGGGTGAAGTCACATTGTCATAAACAGAAATCTTGCTGGATCCGTTTTGACAGTTCGACTGATCCAGCGACTCGATCAAGGTGGGTACCTGGACAGTTCTGCAAGATGAAATATAGAGCCTGGTGTGAGTCTGATCGTAAAATAGGCCATAGGGATTTTCCAGTTTATTCTGGGAGGCTTTAATTGAACGGACCGGCGTTGACACCACGCCTAATTTTGAAGGACTATCAAATCCAAGAATTTCATTGTTATTAAAATTGGCCACGTAGAGCTTCCCCTTCTTGGTCGTCGCACTGACTTGAACCAGATTGGAGTCTTCATTTCCCGCCATATCCAGTACTCTGACTAAAATGTAATACCGCGTATCGGGTTTAAGCGGCTTTAAAACAAAGTTATAATTTCCATTCGAGTCAATCGTCGCGGAAGGATTGACGATAATGGGGACAAACCGTGTCGAACAGGTATTCAAATTGATCGAATAACAGATTCCGTAAATGAGTTGATTGGCCGGCGTACCTCCCGGACTATCCACGGCAGGACCCCAGGTCAATTTTAGAGATCCCATATCGACCCCCTCTGCCGAAAGGGCCCCTCCAAACGTGGGAGGAATGATATCGATCGAGTTATTGGTGGAAAATGACCAGCTTCGATACTGCGTCACGCCTCCTCCCCCCTGAGCCTTGATTCCTCCTCCTAAAACCACCGTATAAAAAACATTGGTATTAAGATAAACGGGAGGCGTGTTTAGAAAACTTTGAGGGGTCAATGTCAGGATTGAAATACCGCTTTCCGGATAAGGGGCATAGTCAATTTTCAAAGGGACCGGGTTCCCGACGCCGTCCAATAAGCTAACCAGGTCTGGGCGGATTGAACTCGGGTCAAGCTGGGAACCAAAGAAAAGCTGAATTTTGGTGTTGACAGGCACGTTCGTCTGGCCTGGGCCTGGAGTTCTATTGTAGGTCAGTTCCAGGACATTCTCCTTTCCAGTCCTGGAATAACATCCCGAAAGCAGGACGATTAGAATGATGACAATATACCGGTACCTGTTTCTGGAATGACAAATAGTAATCAATCAAGCCTCTGCAAGAATTTCGTCATGAATATAAGCAAAATACATACCTTCTCATTTTATCATTTTTTAATAATATTCACAGATATTTCAATGAGTTGGATAAAAAATAGTTTCGTCTGGCATACATACAGAGGAGAAAGGATAACTTTTTTTCTCTTTTCGGGACGATCGATGCTATGGAATCACTCGTGTGGCACTTTAGGACCAAAAAGAGCGTCCCCTGGGTCTCTCTCGTTAATCGTTTTTCCATCAACGAAGCTCTTCTTTTCAAGCGGAATTTCAATCTCATTCAATTTATCCTGAAACCGGTCCGATTTCCTCAAGGATTCTTCGTATTTTGACTTTGCCGAGTTGAGATGTTTTCCGAGTACTTCAAAATCCTCCCTGAATTTTATAAAATCAATTCTCAGCCGGGAAAGGTAGTCCGACATTTCACGCGAAGACTTTTCCAAATGGATTCCTTTCAGGCCAAGCAAAATGGCCTGAAGATAGGTATACAGGCTGTTCGGAGAGACCGGAATCACTTTTTTTGACAGGGAGTAGGCCGATAAAGATTTCTCGAAATCGCTCCCCTCTTCTCTGATAATCGTCTCATAATAGACGTTTTCGGCAGGTATATACATCAATGCAAATTCAAAAGTTTTCTCGTCCGGCAGGATATATTTTGAAGAAATCTGGTCGACATGCCTTTTGATATCCTGATTAAATTTTTTCCGATACCCTTTCTTTTCTTCCTCAGCCGACGAAGCGTCGGTCATTCTCCTGAAATTTTCAAGCGGAAATTTTGCATCAACGGGCACGCCCCCCTGTCCGAGGTGAATAAGCGCGTCTACGATCTCTCCGTTCTTAAACATATATTGAAGCGTATACGAAGTCGCAGGGAGAATCTGACCCAATAACTCCCCCAGCAGGAATTCCCCCAAAGACCCCCTTAATTTGGGCGCTTTCAACAACTCTTGAAGCGTGGCGATGTTTCTTCCCACTTCATAAACCTTTTGCGTCGCCGTCGACAGGGCGCCCAAATTGTGCTGAACTTCATTGACCATCTGGGAGGCATGGTCAAAACGCATCCCGATCTGACCGGAGGCGCTCTGAACCTGTTCTCCCAGCCGGCTGATCTCCTGGGTGAATTGCAGTGAATGACGGGTGAGCTGTTCATGAATATGGGTCAATGTCTGGGAAAGCTGGACGGACATCTCATTTCGGGCTGCATGGATCTGCTCTTGAAGACCCTGGGAGGATTTTGGCCGTGACCGGTATTGAAAATAGAGGAGGGCGAACAGGCTAAAGGCAACTGCTGAAAAAAGGAGGCCGGAAATGAATTCAATCAAATGGGATGTCTCGCTGAATAAGTCACGCAATGCGTTCTTCTTTAAAGGAATTAGTCGAAATGATACTGTTTGTCAATTCATTTCTACTTGAAAGATGGATAATCCCGTTTTTTTCTAGTAAAATCCGATCACGAAATGACACTCATCCCATTTAAACGACTGGCTCAGTCCAATTTGATCATCGGACACCGCGGTGCATCCGGTTATGCTCCTGAAAATACGTTAGCCTCTTTTAACGAAGCGGTTAAAAGACAGGCCGATATGATTGAACTCGACATTCAATTGACTGCCGATCATCACTGGGTCGTCATTCACGATCTCAATCTCAAGCGCACTTGCGGCGTATCAAAAAAAGTTCGTATTACGCCTCTGTCTTTAATCAAGACCCTGGATGCGGGATCATGGTTCTCCGCAGTATTTTCGGGAGAAAGGGTCTTAACGCTCGAAGAGCTGCTTGCATGGGCCAAGAATAAAATCAATCTCAATATCGAGATAAAAGGAAAACTCCCTAAAAGAATCGGTAGCATTCCGACGCTTTTGGCAAAAATCTCCAAAAATCAGATGACGAAAAATGTGATTCTCTCCTCTTTTAACTGGAAAGTCTTGAGGGAAATCCGCCATTTTCATCGAACGATTCCGATTGGAATCCTGGTCAATCGGGAGCCGCATTTCCTTTATCTAAGGGAAGCCCTTGATTTAAAAGCTTTTTCGATTCACCTCCCGAAACATAGAATGAAGAAAGGCCTGAGCAGTAAGATTCACGATCACAAATTAAAGATCTTTCTTTACACGGTAAACCGGGCGGATGAAATAAAGGCCTATTCTGCACTTGGAGCGGACGGTTTTTTTTCCGACTACCCCGGTTTAATCCGATACGAAAGACCCATATAAATAGTTGAAGAGTAGTCAGACCCATGTTATTATTTTTTTATGATACCCAAGATTGCGGTGCCATCTCTTGAAGAACCTCCATCAATTGCCAGTCTCCCCGACGAACCTCAATTAATAAACCGGTGCCATGAACTTGTCGCCGGCATGGGACAACTTCAATTTCCTCTCACTTTCAGGGTTTCTCCGGAACCCTTCCCACTATCGTCCATAGAAATTGCCCTCCTCGAAAAATTGGGGCCTTCCTTACTCAATTTTTATAAAGTCCAGAACCGATGTTATTATGAAAGTGTAAAGGGAATCCTTCCTCAATGGGTCTCGCAATATCTCGATCTCGGCAAACCGCAGCATATTGTCGAATTCGGCAGAATGAACCGGATGAAGAGCGCACTCCCGGGCGTCATCCGTCCGGACCTCATCCTCACAGCGGATGGCATGTTTATCTCAGAACTCGATTCCGTGCCGGGTGGAATTGGCTTGACCCATTTGCTCAATATTTTATATGGCAAACTCGGCTATTCGACAGTCGGTGGTCATCGTGGAATGACCGAGGGATTTATAAAGATGGTCCGATCCCTGATTCCAGAAACGGCTGACCGGGAAGAGGTGCGTCTTGGGTTGGTCGTTTCTCAAGAATCGGAAGACTATCTTGCGGAGATGGACTTTTTTGTAAAAGAACTGAATCGTCCCGGTTTCTCGGCTCATCTCTGCCGGCCTGAGGAGCTTTTTTATACTGAAGAGGGTCCTTTTTTTAAAAAAGGGGAAACGCTACTTCCCTTTTCGGCGATTTACCGTTTTCTTGAACTTTTCGATTTCAAAAATATTCCAAAAATGGACCTTCTTTTTTACGCTTCCAAAAAGGGAAAAACGACGGTAACCCCTCCATTCAAGGCCTTTTTGGAAGAGAAACTCTGGTTCGCTCTATTCCACCACCCTGTTTTGAGATTTTTCTGGGAAAAAGAGCTCGGAGAAGAAAGTTACTATTTTCTAAAACCTCTAATACCCCAGACCTGGGTACTTGATCCCAGAGAACTTCCTCCTTACGGCCTCATACCTGATTTATATTTCCGGAATAAACCGGTCACCCGGTGGGAGGAACTCTTTGAAGCGGGTCAAAAGGAGCGGCGTTTCGTTCTTAAACCTTCCGGATTTTCAGAATTGGCTTGGGGTGCGCGCGGCGTGAGAATCGGACATGACCTTTCCGGCCAGGAATGGCGATCGGCCCTGGAGCAGGCACTTGCGTCCTATCCCAACGGTCCGTACCTCCTTCAGGAATTTCATTCCGGCAAAAGAGTGGATGTGAACTATTATGACCGGTCGGCCGAATCGGTCGTGAACATGTCCGGACGGACCCGGCTTTCGCCTTATTATTTTACCTCCAAAGAAGGTGTACACTTGGGGGGAATACTTGCCACAACCTGCCCTGCGAATAAGAAAATTATCCATGGAATGTCGGATGCTGTGATGGCGCCCTGTCGAGTCGATCAAAATAACTCTGTAGGGTAAGAAAACAATCAAGATTCCTGTTTGGGGAGGAAATCATGAAACTTTATGATTTGGATTCATGTCCATTCTGCGAACTGGTCAGGGATAAATTGGAAGAGTTAAATCTTTCTTACGAAAAGATTCCGGTTCCCTCAACCCGGAATCTCCGGACGGAAGTTTATGAAGTTTCAGGACAGTACCTGGTTCCCGTTCTCGTCGATGGCGAGACGGTTCTAGATGATGAAGAAAAGATCATTCAGTATCTTGAAAAACAATATGGGAAGAAATAGAAAGAATTGATGACTATGAATCCAAACGACCAGTGGAAAAAAGATCTGAAAGAAAGTGTCGAAACCATCGACGATCTCCTGGAGCACCTCCCATTCCTCGAAAACAAAGAGGAACTTAAGGAACTGATTGAACGCTATCCGATGCGGATTACCCCCTATTTCCTGAAGCTTATGAAAGAAAAAGGGGATCCGATCATCAGGCAGGTTCTTCCCTCCCTGGAAGAATCGCAATTTTCCCCTTCCTGCGTCGATGATCCCCTGGGAGAAGGTCATGACTCTCCTGTTCCCAATCTGGTTCATCGGTATCCCGATCGGGTTCTTCTTTATTTAACAAGCCAGTGTCCCGTTTACTGCCGTTTCTGCACAAGAAAAAGGTTTGTCGGCGAATCTGGATTTATTCCAAAAGGGGTGCTGGATGGTTGGGTGAGCTATCTCAAAGAACATATCGAGGTTCGTGACATTATCATGTCGGGAGGAGATCCTCTCCTGCTTACGGATGAATATCTTGAAAATGTTTTAAGCCGTCTCAGGGACATTTCCCATATTGAAATTATCCGGATCGGCACCCGGGTACCCGGGACCCTCCCCTCCCGGATTACTGAAAAACTCTGCCAGATGTTAAAGAAATATCATCCTTTTTACATGAACCTTCACTTTAATCATCCCGACGAGATTACCGCTGAAGTCAAAGAAGCCTGCGGAAAACTGGCCGATGCAGGAATTCCTCTCGGCGGACACACGGTCCTTTTAAAAGGCATCAATGACAATCCGGAAGTCATGAAATCTTTAATGAAGAAATTATTGGCTATTCGCGTCAAACCGTACTACCTCTACCAGGCGGATCTCGTCTCGGGGACGGACCATTTTAGAACGACCGTCGATGCCGGTTTGGAAATTATGACATCGCTCCGCGGACATATTTCCGGAATGGCCGTTCCCCACTATGTCATTGACGCGCCGGGCGGTGGTGGAAAAATAGCCGTTCTCCCTGAAGATGTTCTGATTCGAAAAGATGCCAAACAGGTGATCGTCAAAAACTATGAAAACAAGATATTCATTTATCCGCAGCCCGAAGAGCAAACGCTCACCTCTCCTGTCGTGAAACCTTGATTTTTTTCAAGATTGCACCGCTGATTCTTTTTTATTTTCTGCTGGGTTGTCCCGCCCAAAAACTAAATCCTCCGGAGGGAATGGTTTTAGTGCCCGAAGGGGAATTTATAATGGGAAGTGACAAAATTGATACCGAAGGGACTTCCACGGAATTTGGTATGCGGAGGCCTCTGTTCGTCGATGAGCATCCCCAGAGAAGCGTTTATCTTCCCTCCTTTTTTATCGATCAAATTGAAGTGACTCATGCTCAGTACAAGCTGTTTGTCGATGCGACGCAATCGCTGCCGCCTCGATCCTGGCCCAATGGTCTCTTTCCTTCCGGACGTGCCAATTATCCGGTCACCACCGTGAGCTGGTACGATGCTGAACGGTATTGTCACTGGATAAAAAAAAGACTGCCCACAGAAGCGGAGTGGGAAAAGGCAGCAAGGGGAACAGATGGCCGTGAATACGCATGGGGAAACGAGTACCTAAAAGAAAATGCAAATATGGGTGACTCCGGAATAGGTGGATTGACTCCCGTCGGAAGCTACGAAAAAGGGAAAAGTCCTTACGGAGCCTATGATATGACCGGGAATGCATGGGAATGGACTTCAGACTGGTACCAGCCCTACCCCGGCTCAGTATACAAAAGTGAAGATTTTGGAGAAAAGAATAAAGTCCTCAGGGGCGGGAGTTTCGGGGGGGTGGGGCATTACACCCTGAAGTATTTCTACCGGACATCCTATCGCTTTTTTTCAGAACCCCAGAGCTCTTATCAGGATGTAGGTTTTCGTTGTGCAAGATCACCGGGTTAGTCGGGCAGATATTTTCCGACGCACTTAATTTGGAATTAATTGGTCGTCAGATATTGACTTAATTTTTTCTCCTGAATCTGCAAAAAATCATAAAGATGCGGTTGCTCTTCAGAGCTGATCTGTTTGTCAAATTCAATTCCCACGACACCGAATTCGTTATGCCGATCATGGTTTCGGACGACACCACTGATTGTATAATTTAAGGTGCTTGCTCCTGAAAAACTGATAATCTGCAAGATAACCGCTGTTTTCGCCTGGACCTTTTCTTTGGTATAAATGCCGACTCCTCCAAGTGAAATGAGCTCAATCATCCCTGAGAATTGCGATTCCTTGCCTGGAATCTTAACAACCACCAGTCCGGACATGGGGAAGCGTGGATTCTTTCTGATGTTAGGCATCTTTCGCTCTCCTTCAACAGTCGTTCATGCTTGACTCGTACTTACCGCCACAATCAGGCTAGAATTTAGCGATTATTGAATCAATTGTCAATCATCAAAACCGGGCGAGGAATGCAAACAGACTCATCCTCTGGCCCGCGATGACCGGTTGAGGCGTTCAAGCCGTCATTGTCCGGTATAGCTTTCCGAATGTCTTCTATGTTGTTTCCAGTTTTCCAGGTACTTTCTTGCAATAAATTTATGATGGAGGATCAACAGATTTCCTCCATTGTTCTCCAGAGAAATTTTCGAAAAATTGATGGATCCGGTCATAATTGTTTCCTCATCAATTAATATGACTTTATCGTCAGCCATAGAATGTGCAGAGTCGATATAGACCGGTATTCCCTTATTGGCTAGAAGATCTCCCGAAGAGTATTTTGCAGATCGGGCACTCTTATCTAAAATAATTTCGATATGAACTCCTCTTTTCGACGCTCTTAGCAGGGCATTTGCAATCTGTGAAGAGGTAAAGGAATAAGCCTGTAAAAAAATAGAATGTTTTGCCGTTTCAATCAGTATGACGATTTGATCTGCGCAATTTTCATCAGGAGTGAAACAGACCTGCCAAAGTGTTTCATCGGCAGAGGACCGGTGCATCGTCGCACAGGATAAAAGGAGGAAGAAACTCAATAGACCGAGAAACAATCTCATAGGGTGAATCTTGCTGACTAAAACATCGCTAAATAGACTCCCCGGGACGGATTCGAACCGCCGACACGGTGGTTAACAGCCACCTGCTCTACCGACTGAGCTACCGGGGAATAGTGGAAATGCATAAAGATAGAGGATGACTGATTGGGTTCTAAAAAGAAAGAAAATGTACCATATCTTGGCAATTTCTTTGAGGGTTTCGAATACACCCGTTCCGGTCATTGCAACCGCCTCAAAATAAGGGGCTCCTTTTGGATTCAGGACTTTCTGTAACTCCTCAAGGGGAATGACGTTGGGAAGATCGCGTTTATTATATTGAATGACATAGGGAATGGTACCAAGATTAAAACCATGTTCGGCAAGATTTTTTTGCAGGTTTTGAAGCGATTCGATGTTAGCTTCCATTCGCTCAACCTGGGAATCCGCTACAAAAACAACACCATCTACTCCTCGCAAGATCAATTTTCGGCTTGCGTCATAAAAGACCTGTCCTGGCACCGTATACAGATGAAACCTCACTTTAAATCCGCGAATCGAACCCAGTGAGAGCGGAAGAAAGTCAAAAAAGAGTGTTCTCTCCGTTTCGGTCGCAAGAGAAATCATCTTCCCTTTATTGTCGGGATCGGTTTTCTTGTAGACAAACTGGAGGTTGGTCGTTTTTCCGCATAACCCGGGGCCATAATAAACAATCTTGCAATTTATTTCGCGGGCAGAATAATTAATAAACGACATAGAAAAAAGTCCTTATATAAAAATTATCCAAATAATTTTTCAATATCATCTTCGGTTATTTCGGCAAAGGGAGACTTCGATGTCTGTTTGGAATTCTTGTCCTTTTCCGATTTCTTAAATATATCTTCAAAAATGGGCCCAAGCGAATCGACCGCCTTTTTAACCCTGAGACGAACGATTCCAAGAGCAGACCGACTGTCGAATATGGTGACCAGAATGATACGCGTCCCGACCAGGGCAATATGAATATTGTCCTTTTCACCTTCATGAAACAAAATTGAAAACTCTTTCTCTCCCAGGAGCTGGGCCATTCCGGCTGTTGCAGCGATATTGCCGGCCGTTAGTGACGCAAGCGCAGTCGTATCAATTCCTTTGGTCTGACCGGCCGACGCAATCATCTGCCCATTCTTGTCAACCAGGAAGATAACTTTTCCATTTACTTGTTCAATCAACTTCTGTAACTCGGCCTCGACAAGCTTAAAAGCTTCGTCGTTCATGACCATATTTAGACCTGCCACGGCGCTCCTTAGTAAAAGAAAGTTGTCATCATAAAATATACAAGATTTTCACCTATTTGGCAAACAAGGGGAATTATCAGAGCTCCCGTCTTCCTTCAATAGATTTGATCAAGCTCACTTCATCCGCAAATTCCAGGTCAATTCCAACCGGAATCCCCATGGCAATTCGCGACACTTTGATCCCGAGCGGCCTTATTTTTTTTGAGAGATACAGCGCGGTAGCTTCCCCATCGAGGTTCGGGCTGGTTGCGACAATGACCTCCTTGATTTCCTGGTTGGCAAGCCTGTCCATGAGCTCCTTCAGATAAAGATCATCTGGCGTAATTCCATCCAGCGGCGATATCAGGCCGAGCAGAACATGATAAAGACCTCGGTATTCACCACTTTTTTCAATGGCAAAAACCGTACTGGGTTCTTCAACAACGACCACTTTACTCCTGTCTCTCTGGGGATTGGAACAGATCGTACAAAGTTCATTCTCCGAGATGTTCCGGCATCTCGAGCAGAAAATAAGTTTTTCCTTGATATCAAAAATCGCCTGACCTATTTCGCGAGCCTCCTTATGGGACATTTTCAGTAACGCAAAAGCATGTCGCTGGGCGGTTTTTTGTCCAACACTCGGAAGCTTCATGAGCTGCTTGATGAGATGGGCAAAAATTCCTTTTTGATCCATTAAAACATTCCGGGAATATTGAGTCCCCCTGTCAGTCCTTTCATTTCGTCTGCCATCATTTCCCGGCTCTTTTTTAACGCTTCATTGACGGCGGCCAGAACAAGATCCTGCAACATTTCGATATCTTCCGGATTGACAACTTGTCGATCAAATTTGATCGAAAGGAGTTCCTGACGACCATTGGCCACGACCGTAACCATGCCTCCGCCCGCAGTCGCTTCTATTGTCTTTTTTCCCGCTTCTTCCTGAGCTTTGCCCATTTTTTCCTGAAGGGCCTGGGCCTGACGCATCATGTCTCCCAGCATTTTTTTATTGAACATGAATCAACTCCTTGTTTATGCGAGGTCCCTGACTTCGACGATTTTTCCACCCAGCGAATCCTGGATTTTCTGCACGAGAGAAGAACCTTCTCCTCTCTTCGTAATAACGGCCTGTCCCAGATTGAAATTTCTGTCGGATTCCTTGACTCCCACAATCTGAACGGAAACCGGTTTTTTTAAAATACCTTCACAGAACTCGGCCAGCGTTTTCAGACATTCTTCCTTTTTTAAAAAAGAAATAAAGGGTGAATTCTCGGGGTAACCGATTCTAATGATGTTTTTCTCCTCGGCAATCCATAAACCCTGTTTCAAATAGGATTCGAAGTTGGGCTTTTTTTCTTTAAGCTCCTGCAATAAACGTGTCCAGAGATCCTGAGACTCGTCATCCCGAGGTTTTACAACGGACGTTTCAATATTCGAAGGGTTCACAGGGGCATTCGCCTGGCTTGGCATCTGCTCCGGTCTCTCTGCACGTGAAACCGGAGTTTGGGACAATCCCGGTCGGGTGTCGGTTTCCACCGGAAAGCTTTTCAACTGATCCGAGATTTTATGCACCCGTTCAATCAATTTTTGTATCGGTTCCAGCGGGACCAGCGACGCTGCCTGAATGAAGGCCACTTCAATAATCAAGTAAGGCTGTGAGGAAAAACGGATATCTTCCTCCACCTGGGTGAAAATTCTGAAAAATCTCTGGATCTGGTCTTCCGAGAAAAGAGGGGTCAACCGAGCAAGATCTGAGATCTCCTCTTCGGGAAGGTCTAGAAAATCTTTAGGATCAGGCATGATCTTCATCATGAGCAGACTTCTCAGATGATGGATCCATTCTTGACAGAAGTATTTCAAGTCGTATCCTCCGTCGAATATCCTGCGGAGCAGAGCCATTGTGTCGGAAACTCTCTTGTCTGAAAGCGCCTCTGTTAAGTCGAACAGAATTTTCGTATCGACCACACCCAGGATTGCACGGATGTCGTCGTCATTCACCATTGTTCCGCTGAAAGAGACAATCTGATCCAGAATGCTTAAAGAATCCCTCATGCTCCCGTTTGCAGATTTGGCCACAATCAATAGGCCTTTTTCGGATATCTTAATATTTTCATCATGCGCAATGCGATTAAGCTGGTTCATCATCTCAAGCCGGGTGATCTTTTTGAAATGAAATTGTTGGCAGCGGGAAAGGATCGTGGAAGGTATTTTGTGAAGCTCGGTTGTTGCCATGACAAAAATGGTGTTGGGAGGAGGCTCTTCAAGCGTCTTTAAAAGCGCATTAAAAGCCTCGGTCGTCAACATATGGACTTCGTCAATAATGTAGATCTTATACTTCCCTTTTAACGGGGCATATTTGATCTGATCTTTGAGCTCCCGAATATTGTCGATGCCCCTATTGGATGCTCCGTCGATTTCAAGGACGTCAACCGATATTCCAGCGGCAATCTCCTTGCAGAGAAAGCATTCACCGCAGGGATGGATGGTAGGCCCTTTCTCACAATTGACCGCTTTCGCCAACAACCTCGCCATAGAGGTCTTTCCGACCCCTCTCGCTCCGGCAAAGAGATACGCATGTGCCAGACGGTTATTTTGAATGGCATTCAACAATGTCCGGGCTACCGGCGTCTGTCCGACCAACTCCTCAAATGTCTTGGGACGCCATTTTCTGGCAAATACCTGATAACTCATGGTCTGGGCGCTCTGTCAGCTTTTGGAAAGGATTATAAATTTAAATGGAGAGGTCAGGCGATCTGCGGCGCACAGAAGTTGTTATTTACCGCTGCTTCCTTCCGGACCTGACGGGGTTCATAATTTCCTGTCGCACAGAACCCGGCCTCCCCATTTAAAAATACATGCCTGATGGCTTCAAATTCCCCGCACCTATCCCGTTTCCCCTAACGGAGAGAGGGGGATTTGAACCCCCGAAACAGCTTTTGGCCGTTTACACGATTTCCAGTCGTGCTCCTTCAGCCGGACTCGGACATCTCTCCTATTTGAATTGGGGCCCGTCCGGGTATACTTCGTGAAATCCTCCGATGTCCAAAACCCGCACTCGCCCAGGCAAAGCCTGCTGCTCGTTTAATCTAATCAAGCTAAACCATGTTGCCCGACAGGTGAATATAACAAAGTGAATTTACCGCGTCAACCTCAATCGGGCCACGGCAGGGTGTCTTTGTTAATCAGCCTTAACAAGCAAAAATATTCGCGTCACGAGACTTCATAGCCCGCTTCAACAACGGCACCTCTGAGTTGCTGAAGATTGACCAAAGCACTGTCGAATTCGATTTTGACGTTTCCCTGATCAAGAACCACCGATACGCTATTTACGCCATGAAGCTTTTCTAGCGCCCCTTTAACCGACTGAACACAATGCTGGCAGGTCATTCCCGTAACATTGAGGTTTATCGTTTCCATATCTTTATTCCTTTCAACCTAATTTAACCCGTTTTAACAGGAGAGAATTCGACACAACCGAGACGGAGCTCATCGCCATGGCCGCTCCGGCTACCACCGGATTAAGCATTCCGGCAGCAGCCAACGGAATGCCCAGAATATTGTAAAAGAAAGCGAAAAAGAGATTCTGCCTTATTTTCCCCAGTGTATGACGTGAAAGGTGAATGGCCTGCACCAAACTCGTCAGATCGCTTCGCATTAATGTAATATCCGCAATTTCAAGGGCCATATCTGCTCCGCTTCCCATTGAAAAGCTAATATCTGCTACCGCAAGGGCTGGCGCGTCATTCATCCCATCTCCAGCCATACCGGTCAGACTACCCTCTTTTTTGAATTTCATGACCTCTTTTTCTTTGTCGTCTGGAGCCATTTCCGATCGAAATTCCTCAATGCCCACCCGACGGGCCACCGCTGCCGCCGTGGCCTTGTTGTCCCCCGTTAACATAATCACCCGGATGCCCATCTTTTTGAGATCTGAAACAGCCCGTCCGGAAGTGGGTTTAATCGGATCGGCCACGCCAATAATTCCAGCTAATTTTCCATTCCTTGCGACCCCGATCACGGTTTTCCCTTCCCCCTGAAATCTTGCGACGTCAATACGACTCTTTTCGTCAATGGATATTGCCTCCTCTTCCAGATACCTGGGCGAACCGAGAACAACACGCTGCCCTTCCATCATGCCCGATACCCCTTTGCCGGGAACCTCCCTAAATTGAGTCAAATTCAAAGGAGAAATGCCCTTTTCCTTCCCTCTTGCTAAAATTGACAGAGCCACGGGATGGTCAGATCCCTGTTCCAAGGTCACAGCCGTTTCTATCAAAGATTCATCAGTGTAACCATTTAACGCGATTTCGTTGGTGACCACCGGATTTCCGACCGTGAGCGTGCCGGTTTTGTCCAGAATAAGGACGTTCATCTTCTCGGCTCGTTCAAGTGCCGCGGCATTTCTGACGAGAATGCCCAACTGGGCACCGCGACCGCTCCCCACCATAATCGCCGTCGGAGTCGCCAGTCCTAAAGCACAGGGACAGGCAATCACCATCACAGCTACCGCATTGATCAATGCGACTGCCAGATTACCTTGCGCCCAATACCAGCCGATAAAAGTGACCATACTGGTCGCTATGACCACGGGAACAAAAATTCCGGAAATGGTATCGGCCAGCTTTTGAATGGGTGCTTTAGAACCCTGTGCCTGCTCAACAAGCCTGATAATCCCGGCAAGAGCAGTTTGTGAACCGACGCCGGTCACCTCGGCTTTGAGCATGCCATTGAGATTGGATGTGCCGGCAAAAATCTTGCTCCCTTTTTCTTTCATAACCGGCATGCTTTCTCCCGTCAACATCGATTCATTAAGATGTGAGTTTCCTTCGACCACCACGCCATCTACCGGGATCGTTTCACCCGCTTTAACCATAAACTGATCTCCGATCTTAACTGAGCTGATTTCCTTCTCTTCGACTTTGTCATGAAGAACTAGATGGACTGTTTTAGGTTGGAGATGCAGAAGCTGTTCAATCGCCGCAAAGCTCTTTCCCTTTGCCCGGGATTCAAGGAGCTTTCCCAAGAGAATCAGGGTCACAATGGTGGCACTGGCTTCGAAATAAAGGTGCTGATGTAAACCAAAGAACGTGACGGACAGACTGAAGAAGTAGGCCATACTAGTCCCCAGAGCAATCAAGACATCCATATTGGCTCCGCCCCCTCGTAAGGAATGAAAGGCTCCTGTGTAAAATCGTCCTCCTATCCAGAATTGCACCGGCGTCGCGAGGAGAAGTTGAACCCAGGGGGACAATTCCCAGGTGAGTCCGAATAACATTAAAATCATTTGGAACAGGAGAGGAAGGGTAAAACCCAGAGAAATGACAAAATGAATTAAATTTTTCCGGTAAGTCCTGTCGTGACGCGCCTTGTCTTCCTCAGTATTAGAAGCCATTACCATTCGTGCGCCGTAACCCGCTTTCTTGATCCGTTCAATCAGGATGTCGGGGGAAACCGTTCCGGAGGAGGTCCGAACATAAGCTTTTTCCGCAGCGAGATTAACCGCTGCCTGAACACCTTCTATTTTATTCAGGACTTTTTCAATTCGACTGGCACAGGCGGAACAGGTCATGCCGTCAATTTGAAGTTCAATGTTCTTAACCGCATCATCAGACAATGGGATACCTCATCGATAAGAATGGATCGTGATTGGGCTATGATTTCAAGGTAACATTATGATTTCAAGGTAACATAGGAAAGGTGTCTCTTCAAGAAAGAAGGACAGGAATGAGGCGCTCAGGTCGGCTTCAAATCCCATTTTCGATTAGATTTTTTGACGGAGAGGGTGGGATTTTTGCTCCCTCGTCGCTCCGCGCCTCTTCCGCAACCGGCCGCCTTCGCTGACGCTCGTATGACTCGCTTTTCCTGGGCAGGCGCTCAGGTCGGCTTCAAATCCCATTTTCGATTAGATTTTTTGACGGAGAGGGTGGGATTTGAACCCACGCAGGCCTTACGACCTGAACTGATTTCGAGTCAGTCGCCTTCAACCGGACTCGGCCACCTCTCCCAAAAGACTTTCGTGAATTGACAAAATCCTCTCCTTTCGGGCGAGGATTTAAGAATGGACTGGATTCTCTTTTTTTGATTCTCTCAAATTCGAAAAAAATTGTTTTAATATTTCCGAGCATTCTATTTCCAAACAACCAGACACCACTTCGATGCGGTGATTGAATCTCTTGTCATCTGGTATATTTATCAGCGACCCGCATGCTCCGGCCTTAAGGTCAAAACAGCCAAATACCAGGCGAGAGATTCTTGCCTGGATCAGCGCACCGGCGCACATGGGACAGGGTTCTAGCGTCACGTATAGTGTGGCGTCGGTTAGGCGCCAACGGTCTAAATATCGACTCGCCTCCCTGATGGCGAGGATTTCTGCATGGGCTGTTGAATCTCTCCCTGATTCTCTTAAATTATGACTTCTCGAAAGAATAGTTCGCCGGTCCTGGACCAGGAGAGCACCTACCGGGACTTCTCCTTTTTTAAATGCCAATCTGGCTTCGTCCATAGCCATTTGCATATAGATTTCATCGACTCGCGTGATCATTTTTCTCCCGGGCAGGGTGGATAGTAACGGAGTTTTCCCATCCTTGTCAATCCATTTAGTACCGATTTGAAGACCAAAGCGCTTTGACATTTGGGAAATCTTGGATACATTTAACATATGGAACATAACAGAAAATATCCAAGAACCGAAATAGCTTTAAAAGTTGATTTTCGTATCTTGGGACAAAACATGAAAAGAGAACAGACCTTTACCAAGATATTGGGCGGGGGCGGACTGATGATGACGACACCGTCCCACCTCCCTGCCGGAACAAAGGTCGAAATGAATATCTATCATGATTCGTTTGTCATTCCGTTTGAAGCTGAAGTGGTCTGGATAGATCCGGCTGAAAAATCGGAAGCACCCGAATATAAATGCGGATTTCAGTATTTGACCGGGTCAAAAAGCGGACTCATGCATCTCCAGTATCTTGTACAGGCCAGATTGCAAACCACCCAATAGATTTTCCGATTACTTCCTTTCCACTTTCCTTCTCCTAATTTGGCAGGAATTTTTTGCCGATCGCTGGGGTAATATGGAAAATTCTACCTCCTGAAATTGACTTCGACCTTCGATGACCTCGTATTTTTGCCCCTTGCAAAGCCAATAATCAAAAGATATTTGCTGCAATAAGTCCTGGCACGTAATTTGCTTATGCCTTATGGCGTAATCATTTACCTACCTGGAGGAAAAATGAACGTATTCCTGATCATGGCATTTTTGGCGGCATTTTCACTTTTTTCTTCAACCATATTCCGGAACATTGGTTTCGATCTGATAATCAACTCTGACGCACTCATGATCGTAGGAGGCGGCACGGTGGTTGCCGTATTCCTTGGGTTTCCGATTAAAAGGTTGAGAAAAACAGTCAATGACCTGTTGGATGCCTTTCGGACCCCGCGCAGCGGAGACGAAACGGCTAAGGATATTCTGGATATCACCCGGATCTACCGAAAAGGGGATATTCGAAGAATGGAAAAGAAAATCAAGAGCTTGAAAGATGATTTCTTGAAAATGGGAGTCAGCCTGTTGATTAATAACAAATCCTCCGAAGAGATCCGGTCAATCCTGGAACGAGGAGTGGCGGCCCGAATGATGGATTTTAATTTCAGTCAAAATGTGCTAAAGACGATTTCTCGTCTGACTCCGTCGTTTGGATTGGCTGGCACAGTCATCAGCCTGATCAAAATGTTTCAAAATATGGAATCACTCGAAGCCATCGCCCCTCATATGGCCGTCGCCATGATGTCCACCTTTTACGGAGTGATTCTGGCTAATCTATTTATGCTTCCGCTATGCGCCAAGCTGGAAGAACACGCTCTCCAGTCGGAAGCCCGAATGCTGAGTATTATTGAAGGAATAGAGGGGATCAATAACAACGATCATTTGATCAATATAGAAGACCGGATAAATGGCTATAAACCAACCTGGGAAATAACTCCGGGTTTGATGAAAGAACCGGCCATCGTTTCGGAAATTTAAGAAAGGCAGGGAGGAATCTAAATCGATTCTTCCTCCAATACGATTCGATATGAATATTCCCGATAAAAAGACCGATTCGACCTCCGTGATCTTCCGGAACGATCCGATAAAAGCCCTGAGAGAAAAATCCAGGTCCACACTCGATCTGGATAGCAATTGGTTGATTACCCTAAGCGATGTCTTGTCCCTACTGCTGGTCTTTTTTGTCATGTTTATGGTCACCGCAAAAACCGCCGCAAAATCACAGACTCCTCCTCTCGATACAGGCAAAGATGCGATTTCCTCCGAAAAAAAGTCGGCTTCTTTATCTGAAAACGAAACGATATTAACCGATGTAAACGCTGAAATAAAAAATCTTAACCTGGAAAACGAAGTCTCCGTTCATCGTACTTCTAAGGCCATTGTCATTACCTTGAAAGAAAAGGTCACTTTCAAGCCGGGCGAAGCGGAAGTGTTAAGTGCCTCGGAACCGATACTGGATCATATCGCACAATTGATTCAAAGATACCCTTCATTTCTTGTTGAAATCGAAGGCCACACCGATAATATGCCGATCAAAACAGCTGTCTACCCTTCTAACTGGGAACTCTCGGTCGCCCGTTCGACGGGCGTACTGAAATATTTTATTGGCCGGCATGGTATCTCCCCGTCTCGTCTCTCGATCAAAGGAAGCGCCGATCAAAAACCGGTTGCATCCAATGATACCCCTGAAGATCGCGCTCAAAACCGGCGTGTTGAAATCAAACTCAAAGAGAACGACTCTTAAAGCAGAACCTCAAACAATCCTTCCAGACAATACGTCTCGTAAAATCATTGGCAGATGAGAGCCAGGAGTGGTAGGATCTTTCCGACCCTGAATTATTTCTCAAACCTTATCAGTCTAAGCTCTCCATGCCATCTGATCCTGCATTCACCGACACCCCAACGGCGCCATGTTTTGACGTGATTATCCTTGGCGGAGGTGCCGCAGGACTCATGTGCGCGCTTACGGCTGGACAAAGAGGACGAAGCGTCCTTGTCCTGGAAAGGTCAGAACGTGTCGGAAAAAAGATTCTGATCTCGGGAGGAGGCCGTTGTAATTTTACCAATCTACAAATCGAGCCGGAAAATTATCTTTCCGCTAATCCACATTTTTGCAAATCCGCATTGAGTCGATTTGGACCGCGTGACTTTATCAGCCTGGTTGAAAAATATGGAATCTCTTACCATGAAAAAACCCGGGGACAACTTTTCTGCGACGGGAAGTCGTCTCAGATTCTCAACTTGCTGCTTGAAGAATGCCGGATCGGAGGCGTACAGATTCGGGAGAACTGCGTAATAAAAAATATCGAACGCCGGGATCCCGGCCAGGAAGACTCATTTACCGTTATCACATCCAGAGAGAATTACAGTTCCAAATCTTTGGTCATCGCCACCGGCGGATTATCGCTTCCGAAAATTGGAGCCACTGATTTTGGGTTTCAGATTGCAAAACAGTTTGGGCTTGAGGTCCGCCCTTGCCGTCCGGGACTCGTTTCCTTGATCCTGAATCAAAAAGATTTGCACGAAACAAAAGGGTTGGCCGGAACTTCAATGGACGCCCGGGTCTCCTGCAATGGAAGGGTATTCCAGGAACCCGTCCTATTCACCCATACGGGGTTGAGTGGACCTGCGATTCTGCAAATTTCGAATTACTGGAAGCCTGGCGATGCAGTGATCTTCAACCTTCTGCCCGATTTCGATCTGGAAGATGCCATTTTGAAGTGGCAAATAGAACGACCCAAGGCAGAACTCAAAAATCTCATGAGCGAGCACCTGACCAAACGCCTGGCCGAACAATGGCTTGCTCTCGCGTTCGAAAATCGGCCGGTCAATCAATATCATCAGAAAGAGATCGCCCTGATCGCCGAGCGATTTCATCACTGGCAAGTCATTCCTTCGGGAACGAGCGGCTATTCCATTTCCGAAGTCACAGTTGGAGGTGTGGATACTGACGAACTCTCATCCAAGACCTTGGAAACCAAAAAGGTAAAAGGGCTCTACTTCATTGGAGAAGTGCTGGATGTCACCGGGTGGTTGGGCGGTTATAATTTCCAGTGGGCCTGGTCTTCAGGAAAAGCTGCCGGTCTCTTTGTTTGAAATGGTCCGCCGCGAGAAATAATTCTCTTCTTTCCTCTCTCTGTTTTGTGTAATATCTCCCCAGATTATCTTTTGATGATGTTATTCATAGAGAGAGGATCTTTTGGGAGCGATACAAATATGGTGATATTGTTAATCAGGCTATTCACCCTCCTGCGCCTTGTCCTAACGGGTCTGGTGTTGACTCTCAGCGGAGTTGGATTAGCCGTGTTTCTGACTTATTATGGAATAAGTAGGGGCATTGTGAATAAGAAACTTCGCATTTTTCGACTCATGAGTATCGAAGTCACCGGAAAGGAAGCAGAACGATACGGATGGTTCTATGTTGTCACAGGAATGATCGTCTTGGCAATTTCCATTCGAATCATCACAACCCACTATAACTGGATCCTTCGTCTCTTCCGCTGAGGCGAAATATGAAAAGAGTGCGCTCGCAGGAAGTCGAACTCCCGATCCTCAGATTCGTAAGGGCTAACGATTAAAAAACGTAACGCTTGGATTGAGGGCTGGATTCCCCAGCATGCCTTGTTCTTGTTCCATTACATGCTCTTAATAGATTTTTACCTCTTGAATTTCGCCATTGATAATTCCATCTAGAATCGCTTTCTCAGCTTCCTCTCTTGTTTTGTAACCCACATTTTTTCCATATTTACTAAATAATTTCTTACTATCTTTTAACCAAATAATATATACGATCTCCATTTTTCTCCTTTGTCACAATTTAGCTGGATTCGCTCGATTCACAAAGGCCTCAATAAGGGTCATCATATTTATTGCCCTGGGCTAATCATGTCTGAATGCTTATCCTTGGATATTCCCCTTGCTTTCATTTTCATGATTGCACTAATTAAGTTTGCTGACGCGACAGCGAAACCACTTTGTGTTCCCAGTGCCGTCTCCCCCAACACTTCTTTACCGCTTTGGGCTTTGTCAACTATAATAACAGCCTCTAAATGGAACTTGGCATGTTCAGACACTAAATTTGAATATTCGGGAAAACTCCTCCACTTTGCACCCTCTCCGTCCAACCATTGACTTAGCGGACACTCGCTTTCAAGCTGAGTCTCTTGAGATTTTAAAGAACCATCTGGATTGCCCAAATAATTTATTAATTTCATTTTCCAAAGGACATGTGCATTGACTGCTTCATCAAAATCCAATTTGACCTCCTTGTTTGATAAGGATTTTCAGAAAATAGATAAAGTGTATTAAAATTAGCCATTCACATTTAAATGCTTTTCTGACATTTTAAATTCCTCAATAGGTAATTATCTTAGATTTATTAGGACACATTTTGGAAAATGACGATATAGGCTTTTTGCTGAATTTGGCCTAGGAAATTTCTGATTTTTAAATTGGGGGGACTTTTACACGTTATTTTTGGGAAACCAATATTACTACGAGGAGAAGATGGAATATGTGACTGCCTATTTATTCGGGTAGGGATTTGGGTCGATCTCTAAAGTTAAGATATTAGATTTTCCTACGGCCAAAAATTTGTATTTTTCTGATGTATCAATAATAATGGGATTCTTAATTTTCACAAAGTATCCGGTTTCTCTTAAAATTCCTTCCATTAAATAATTCGTTTCTTCATAAGAACAAAATATTAATCCTTTAATTGTTTCATCTTTTTTCATTTTCAAGCTTACCTTGAAAAATGCCCCTTTTGCTGAAAAAGGTGGTTTGGAATACTCTTCTTCAACGCTATGAAGATAATCAATATTTTCTTTATTAACCAATAGGATAGAATTGCCATTGATACCATCTACGGATTCTGGCTTGAGTACTTTTAAGAATTCCTGACCATCATTCAGAAAGTCTGAAAAACGACGATAATGATCGGGAAATTCAATTATACCGATATATCGGGGATTTCCTATTTTAAGTCGAACTTTGACTTCTTGCACCGAGAAATACTCCTGGTTTTCGTTACTTTTAATACTTATAGTTTTAATCTCTACCCGGTTATTAACCGCTTTTTCTTAAATTAAAATCTGATTTAAAACTTACAGAAACATTAGTGATTGCCATATTGTAAAAGTGTAGCTTAACCATGCACTTTGTCAATTTGAGCCACTTTCTGGGACCGTCCCATTTGACGTCTAAAACATATATTGGTTTCTTGTTTTTCCAATATTTTCTGCTTAGTTTAAATTCGATTGTTTAACGGTAAATATGGGGGGGCACAATTAAACGAACAAAATCCCAAAAATTTATATGAAACCTTTTATAATCTTGAATGTATTGGAAGGTAATAAACCTGAGGAGTTCTGGAAGAATTGATCAAATATCCGGAAAGAATTCGATACAGGAAATGTTTCGATGCTGGTAGAATGTAAATGTCCAGGAATAAAAAACTCTCTACATCTATTGAGATAAAACAGAAGATGAAAGGATCAAAATCAACTTGGATCAGAAAAAACAGAAAATAAATATCGAACTAAATGAAAATAATAGATCCAAGGCTTCAAATCCAAAAGATGCGTTACCCTGGTTAAACAAATCAGTCTTTATCATTATTGGATTGGTGTTTTTATCCGCGGTTGTTCTTGTATGGCTGTTGAAACATGAAACCAGGCGAGGACCGTCTATCGCTCCCGTCAATTCGGATCTGCTTCCAGGCATGCAATTGAGTGATGCCCCGTGGCAACCGGAGTTTAGTCGCCTCCGAGAACGTCTTGATCTAATAGGCTTGCCTGCCCTAAACGAAGAAGGCTCAGCTCTCCACATTCATCAACACTTGGACGTTGTTATTCATGGCAAATTGGTTCCAGTGCCGGCAGCCATTGGGTTCAACGCTCTTGAACGGTTTATTTCACCGATCCATACCCACGATGCAAACGGGGTGATCCATATCGAATCACCCAACATTCAGAAGTATACGCTTGGACAGTTTTTAGACATTTGGGGAGTTCGTTTTTCTTCAAATTGCATCAGCTCTTACTGCGCCGACCCACAAAACTTTCTTAAGACGTTTATCAATGGCCAACCGATGGTGGGAGATCCCAGGTTAATTGAGTTGACCGACCATCAGGTAATAGTCATTACGTATGGAACACCCGGTGAACTGCCGAATCCCGTTCCCTCGCAATTTCAATTTCCCCCGGGATCATAAATTCTCTCACTCTTAAAACTAATTAAAGGGCATATTAATCACCACGTGTAAAACCGTTTAATTCGAATTGTACTCTACTTTTTTCTCGTAAGGAGTGGGCTTTGAGAGCTTCTGGAAGAAGTTTGCTACGCGGGCATCGGTGAGCATAACTCAACCAATGTGCCATCCGGGCATCGAACATAAGAAACCGTTTGGCCCCAAGGTTTAAAAAGCGGCTCTTTAACTGAGACCGCTCCCGCTGCGACTGCCCTGGCATGGGCCTCATGGACAGATTCAGTTATCAACGCAATCTCTATGCCTAGTGGAACCTTCGACTCACTCGCCTTTATATAGCCTTCAGGAAGATTTGTCTTCCCCAAATCATGAGTTACAAACGCAAGGGCCGTTTCTCCCGTTTCCAACTCGCCGTATCCGGAATCGTGAAGGAACCGCCTTTTGATTCCAAATGCCCGTTCAAAAAACTCGATCGACGAGGGGACGTTAGGAACGTAGATAATTGTGTATCCGAACCTCATGGTCTGCTCCGTTTGTTTTTGGTAACAAAAAGTTTTTTCCCCTCATCCGTTAATCGGTCCGTATTTGGCGCCATATTACCCTCAAGATTTCAGCACTAAACTAAGTGGCTCTGATTTCGATGTTTATTTCAAAATAGATTCGATTTTACCCGAAATCGGTAAGAGCCGCAACTCTGGGCTGACCAAACAACGGGGAAATTAAATGGATGACGATGGACCCGAAATTTGAAACAATTCAAAATGAAAGCGCGAAGCAATCAAGATAAAATTAGTGCGCTCGGAGGGAGTCGAAACCGACCCTCAGATTCGTAGGGGCTAAAGATTAAAAAACGTAACGCCCTGATTTAGGACTGGATTCCCCGTTTTCCGTTTAAAAACAAAGGGATAGAATCACTGTAATAATTCTATCCCTTTTCACATTTCATGTGCTTTTTGATTCTTTTTAGTACAAAAATATATATGGACCCAGCCCGTGGAGCAACGATAAAATATCCGTTTTAGATGCCTAAAGGAGGGTTGCGTTTATATATCCGGCCTTTAGTTGGACAACGAGATGTCCTGGCCTTGATGAAATAAGTGCGCTTTCTCCTGATTAGCACATCGGCCTCTTTTGGGCCGTAAATTTGTCCAGGTTTTGAAAGCGCCGGTTGACCCTGTGGCGTCATCACGGATGTTTCGCGTTGCAATCCTTGGTGTGAGTTCTCTATTCTTCCTTTACTTTGTAAGAAGTATTCTTTTTATTAATCTTATTAGGCCGCTTTCCGATAGATATCGTCATGGGCCAACAACGCCCAGACTACTCGAGCATTTTTATTGGCCAGAGCAACAGCAGCAACATTGGTTCCTTTCTTCCGTTTCAAATTGTTTGTCCAGAGACTGAGTGAGTCTTTCTTGTTTTCGGATCGATATACAACGGCTCGGGCTCCATGAATCAAGAGTGTCCTGAGATAGCGATTCCCTCGTTTGGATAGTTTCCCTAAAACCTCTTTTCCGCCACTTGAATATTGCCGAGGGACAAGCCCCAACCAAGCAGACAGATGTCGCCCATTTTTGAAGGCCTGGGGATAAGAAACTGCGGCCAATAAAGCTGTGGCGGTCAACTGACCAATTCCGGGAATGGCAGCGATCTTCTGGCAAACCGGATGTTTCTTGAAATGAACTTCGAGACGTTGATGCATCTTCTCAATCCGTTTTTCAAGATCAACTAACTGATCGTAAAGATCAAAAAAAGTCTCTCTTCCAAAGGAAGTTAACTGTTCGTGTTGATTTTCAAGAATTCGGATCAACATTGGGCGAACCTTGGCAGCTGATTTTGGAATCACCAGACCATACTCGGCCAATAATCCCCGAATCTGGTTAATTAAAGCGGTACGATTTTTAATTAAAAGAGATCGTGACCGATGCAGCGCCTGAATATCTTCCTGTTCCACTGTTTTGATTGGAACAAATCGCATCGTAGGACGGGTAACCGCCTCGCAGATCGCTTCCGCGTCTCGAAAGTCGTTCTTATTTGTCTTCACATAGGGTTTAACAAATCGAGGACTCATCAGTTTCACCTGATGTCCAAACCTTTCAAATTCCCGGGCCCAATAGTGGGAACTCGCGCAGGCTTCCATACCGATTAGACAACACGGAAGCTTTGCGACCACCTCCAAAAGTTTGTTCCGGGTAACCTTTTTGGTCAGAACAACTTTTCCGTAATGGTTGATTCCATGTAATTGAAAGTTTAATTTTGCCAAATCAATACCTAAAGTGGTAATTTCCATGATGGACCCTCCCTTTTTTAGATGAATGTTTCGGAACAACACTCATCTTGCCTCAAGTGAGGCGAATTTGAAAGAGGGCTGGGTCCATTTCATTAGCACAGCACATATTTATATCGTTTTCATAATTGGTCACTTTGAAGTAAGATTTACCGATAAATTGGTTTTTTTATCGGGAAGTACCGTTATTTCTTCTTCTTGTGCTAAAAGGCCTTCATGCCATATTTTGACTTTATATTTTCCGGATGGGATGTTCGAAATATCATATTTTCCCTCTTTATCGGTCACTGCAAAATAAGGATTGTCCATAATAGAAATCCACCCTTGCATAAACTTATGAGCATCACACTTAGCGTGGATTATTCCTGCCTTGGTTAGCGGTTTTTTTATGTTTCTCCCACCAGCTGGCATAGCAACATTCAAGATGGTTTGCTCCTCCATATGTAGATGGGTATTGTGAAGTATCGGATCTGAGTTTCTAATTTCGTAAGAATCTCCCACCATAGCTCCCTGAACATGTGGTACAAAGTGGCAGTTACGATTTTCAATCACAATGGTCGAGAATATCGGTTTTTTCCCTTGCTGTATATTTTCAAAACTAATAACGACATTTTCTATGCCCCGATTTTCTGTATTAATGAGATAGGTTTCGTCCTGAACTGTGGAACCGCAGAATTCACTATTATTGGCTACCGGATTGGAAAGGTTTGCAGGGGGATCTCCCTTGTATTTGATGGTGCCAAAAAGCTCCCCTCCATGTTTAACGGGTATAACTTCGTAGGCATGTAGCCTCGATGAATAGAACACCTGCGAGAACAACATCAAGATAAATCCAGCTAATAAAAACTTTTTTCTCAAGACTTTGACATTCCACATGAAAATCTCCACTTTTTTAGGTTCTTCTAACCTAACCAAATTCGGGAATAAGTTTCGCAAGAACGAATAGTCTTCATTATTCAAATTACATCAAGCGCTTCCGTTCTTCGCACAAAATAACCAAATGTCGGCGTATTAGTAGGCGAAATCAAATCCTAGGAAGAGCATGTCATTCTTCTGATCCGATCCATCAAAAGCGGTCTTTTTATCGGTCGTTTCATTGAATTCGCTATGAGCCCAGATCTCTCCTCGGTTGTGAATGACCAACGCATATCGTGCACCTAGGGTGACACTATCCACGTCATTGTATCCATCGGAGTCGATTGAAGTTGAAATGGATGGAGAACAATTCGTTAGCCCCACGCAATTTGTAGGCGAAATCGCGTCAAAGGGCTGTGACGTGTTTTTGATTAGATCGTATCTTCCGATTAACACCAGCCTTGAATTCGCCGTATAATTGGCTTCGACAAATCCTCCCCAGAATTTTGCGGCACTCGTTGCCGGAGCGGTACATCCAGCAGGTGCAGATCCAGACGGGGAAACACAGCTCAACAGTTCCTTCGCATCCTCGCCCATCATATAGACTCCGAAAACATTGAGCTTGTTGTCCAGGAAGTTTCCACTTAGGTCAATACCATACCGGGTGGAAGGTTTGGAATTGGATCCGATATTACCTGCCCCGGCTCCGCCCGTATTGTCATAGACAGTTGGAATTGGCATATTCAGATAGAAAAGACCTCCTCGGTACCCTGCTGAATATCCTCCTCCTCGCATTGCCTGGGTAAAATGAAAATAATAACCTGTATCATGACCACCATATTGGTTATTGCTAATTAAATTGACCGCATATCTGAATATTCCCAAGGAATCCACTTTATGACCCATTAACGACATCAGGCCCTGGTGGTCTCCCAGCGCAAATCCGTTTGAGCTGTATAGGTTTGTAGATGAGGAATCACCAATTGGCAGGTTAGTCGAGTTATAGGGAGACCCTGGCACGTAATGATATATAACATAAGGTGTGTTCATCGTTAATGTCCGATGTTCCGAAAAAGGAATATCAATATCTCCCATGCCTATCTTAAAATTCAGCATGGAAGTTCCATTGAGATTGTCAAAACGAATCCATGCGGATTCCAATGAAAAAGTGGCCGCTCCCCCTAATAGCGAATCCTCTCCTGTAGGCACAATCAAGAATGAGATATCCCTGTCCAAGGTGCCAGCACTTAATAAATCCATGCCAAGAGATCCTTGCCCAGAAATATAGTTATTGACTTCATTTCCATTCGAACCCTGAACGTCGTTCTGGCTGGCGTACATGGCACCCACAGTCGTCCTGAATGAGAGAGGAAAGTACCCTTTTTCGAGACTGGTCGGGAGATCTGAATCAGCGCCCATCTGATAGCCGTTATCTCTAAAATTGACTCCGAAATCGTTCAATTTTGGAAAAGTCGTATGGCACATCGTACAGGCAACATCATACTTTCTAGCAAATGCTGGAATTGCCATGGCCTCCGGTGGGAATAAAAACAAATAACCTACGAGGCCAATCATCATTAACTGAAAAGAGGTTTTAAAATTTAACATGAAAATCTCCCTATAGAATTTTATTTAAAAAAGATTCGGAACATCTCACTAATAATTGATTCCTAAAGTGAACAATTGCAATAGAGTTCAGATCTCGCAGTCAACCGAATAACCTTATTAGGAAAACTTGGCTAAAGGTAGAAATCTTTATTTAAGAGAGATGTCGCCGTGAATAGTTGAAGTAACGAGGGTAATGATCAAATGCGAAGGGAGCAATGAAGGAGATATGTAGATTGGGTCAATAATGAGTGTGTAAGCCTGTCCAAAACAGGTTGTTCTATTGTCGATGTAGGAGCAGATAAACTTGCCGGAATTAATATCTGGGAGTTCGAGTGATATTTAGTCTTATAATACCTTTGGTTCAAATTTACCTGCATGATGGACTTCAAACCATGGGATGCTCCTGCTTTTGTGATTTTAGAACTGTTTATTCCAAAACCAACTCCTTTAAGTTCGTAATGTTCCCAAAAAACTGAAGATTGAAAGATAAAAAGACAGGCAAAAAAACATATGAATACCTTAAGTAATGGAATAGTCTTCATAAGACTAATTATAGATAGAAATTATTTCGTGTCAAATTTTTATTCCCGCATTTGGATCCCAAAATAATTGTGACAATTAGGTTTAGGCACAGGTGTTAATTTCAAGCACACTCAATTACAAGCTCAAAACTTGGATTCTCTAATATGCATGTTTAGTGATTCCAGCTTATTTTAGTAGTTGAAAACCACGAAAGATAAGAACTGAGGATACTGGAGTAATCTGATAAACTTAGAATGAATAACAAGATAGGACCAACTGGATAGGCAAAATGGTACCGTTGTCGATTACCTGAGTGGGGGCATCTCAGTTTCCTAAAGTTCGTATGTCGACGTATCTTTTTTAAATTCTTGAGATCATCAACTACTCTCTTCTACAATCACAATGCGCTTACTTCCTATGAAGCACATTTTGATCGCACGTCTGCAAGAAAATATGGGTTTTTAAGTTTTTACTAATCAATTCCCAGTTTAGGTCCTGAATCGTATTCAGAATCTTTTGGCTCCCAAAGGATGGAAACGGTTTTTTCGTGTTGAACAGCCTCAAGGAAATCTGAAATATTGCTTGATTTTTTAGAAAGATTTGCACTATTCAACTCACTAATTATTTGATCCACAGTATTTCCTCCTCTTCTTGATTTAAATAGCCTTTTTCGCTTCGAATCCTATATTTGACAGGGATTTATGGAAATGGTTATTCCGAAATCTTTTTAGCCTCTTTCATAAAGGCCGATCTTTTATTTATTAGATAGGCATAACCAATACCGAATAATGAAGAGCTCAATAATTTAATATTAGCCTTATAAATCATAGAGTTGTATAAATTCTGCCTTTGCTAACCTAATTTCAGTTAATAGAATTTATTACAATGATGTGTCAATCTTGTCTGTTTCTCACACTATTGTTTGATTTGGATATCTGGTGTGGAAGGAATCGTGTCGAGGTCGTTGATCCCAAGTCCTATTTTTACGCATGAGGATAGAGCAAGCCATATAACTTCAGAAAATAGTAGTCAAATAGAGCTTCGAAAAATTTTCTACCATCTTTTGGGAAATAAGACCTCCCATCGAAGTGTTTAACGCCAACTACCGAAAAAAATGATTGAATTTCTGGCACATTAAAGACGACTCTTGACCCTTCGAGACTTATGACGACTTTTTTCTTGTCCAAGTCCATACGGATAACAAAACGATTCATGATTTAGCCTGACCTTTGACGTCCAACAAAGATGTAATTATTTTTCGAATAATCAGATTATTTTATTTTTTTTAATCTAATGACGGCGGCAGTCAGCCGATCCATTGTCTCCTCGGTAATATCTCTGACCGTGATATTAGCTTCATCGTCACCGGAAAAGGAACACATAGCAATCGTATAGCAGGAACTCCCTGCCCGAATAATCTTGAGTGCAATATTGGCCTGATGACAATGAACACCGATGAAAAGGCAGACGTCTATTTTATTGTGCCAGATAGTAAGATTGGGGTGATTTGGATTAATTTCGATTTCTGGATAAACCCGCGGATATTTAGGACGATAGTCCGCCATAGGAATGATTTTTGCCGGAATGGCTTCAGCTAAACGCTTTGTTGCACTTGCGAGTTTGGAGGCTTCTGGTTTCCAGTCCCAAAGGACAGCCGGACCGGGGAAAAGAGTCGGATGTTTTGCAGAAACGAATTTTTTTGCGGCGGCTTCAATAGCTTGGTCTTCACTAACGATCTCTCCCTCAACCAATCCCTGTCCTGGATCGGGCAGAATAACCCCAAGAGTAGCGGCAGCTGGGGAAAGAAATCCTTCCGGACCGGGAAGTACCCGGTAACGATTGGTTTTAACCTTCGATTCGGGTAATATCGTTTTACTCATCGTACTCTCCTCTTTGATTTAAAAAATCATTTCTTTTTACGGAATGGCTAATTCCAATCCTCTTTTTCAAAAATATCACGAACGGTTATCGGTCCCCCATTAGGAGGAGCCATGATAACCGGATTAATCCAGGTTTCTTCTCTGATCATTCTTGAAAGCCAGTTCGTAGAGTCGGAATCAATCACGACAATTTTATAAACCTTATCAGCAAATTCTTCTAATGCTCTTGCTGGAAATGGCTCTTGGGAGTCCAAATAAAAAGAAGCCGCAGGAAAGTTTATTTTTTTAAACATGGCCATGGCTTCATTTACCGGCCGTTGATCTGAACCAAAGCTGACAAATCCCACAGCCGCTCGAACGGACTGATCCCCTTCTAATTGACAAGATCCCCCATGAATAAACTCCACTCGGTATCCAGAAACATTCGGTGGAGCTTGTTTTTTAACTGTTGGCGATACCTTTGTAATCACTCTCTTTCCTCTCACGATTATTCTTCGTTTTCATCAAGTCCTGGTTCGAGATCATGTAGAAACCCTGGAGGAATGACTTCCTCTTTTGAATCAGCGCTTTTATGAATTAAATCCTGGCCGGCGGACATCACGAACATCTTTTTATTGGAGCAACGACGAATCTCTTCTTTCCCGGCCGTTGTATAGGCCCATGGAACAATTTTTCCGCTATCTCGGAGTCTAATGATGGCTTCCTTCAATCGGTTTATCGTTTTCACAGTACAAGGCCCCATGGCTGCAACCGAATCTTCGTGGACATCATTCGCACAAAGAGTAATGGTGTAGCAGTTTGTTCCCGCACGGATCATTTTTAACGTTACATTTACAAAATGACAGTGCGCATCGATCAACATGCAGACTTCGATCTTGTTATGCAAAATGGTCAGATTAGGATGGCATGGACTTAAAACGGATTCCGGGTCAATCTTCGGATAAATAGGACGATAATCCGGCATGCAAATAATTCTTGCTCCAGGAATTTCCCGTGCCAATGCAAGAACTGCCGTTGCCTTTCTTTGAGTCTCGGGAGTCCAAGCCCAAACCAAAAGAGGACCGGGAAACAGTGTAGGATTCCTTCGCGTTAGAATTTTTTCTGCGATCACTTCTATGACCTTGTCTTCCGGCAACACCTCTCCTTCAACCAGACCCATTCCCAGGTCAGGTGGGAGCACCCCCATCAATGCTGCAGCGGGGGGCAATATTCCTTCAGGTCCGGTAAGAACACGATACCTCGTTTCCTTTGTGGGCATAATGAATCTCCTATTAAATTTTCGTTGGTGCATTGAATTGCAAGCAATTAGGATGCCTGCCTTCCAGTATATTGATGACTTAAATCTGAAAAACATTTTAATTTAATTAAATCAATCAGATGGAAGGGGAAGGAAAGAGAAATACTTTCTTGAATTATCTAAATACAGACATCGTCATCGTTTAATGAACTGAAATTCTTGCAGGTAATTGGGGAGATCTGCATTTTTTTCAGAAGCAGGAATGGCAAAATGGCCGATTCAGGGGGGGGGGAAGTTTATTCCTTAATGCCGTAGCTTTTGATCTTGTATTGAAGGGCTCTTGTACTTATTCCGAGAATCTTTGCAGCTTTTTCCCTGTGATGCGTCACATCTCGCAAGGTTTGTGCTATGACCTCCTTTTCAATTTCTTCCAGACTCTTGCCAACGGGAAGGTGAAAAGGTTTTACTTCTACTATAGGTGAATTTTGAATTTCCGCGGGCAAATGTTCAGGCAAAAGGATTTTATCCCTGACTAGAATGACCTCCCGTTCAATTACATTCTTAAGCTGCCTGATATTACCGGGCCAGGAGTAATCAATCAAAAGGCGCATGGTTTCAGGTGACGCTGTCTTATCTTCTCTATGATAGATAGAGGCAAATTCGCGAAGAAAATATTCAACCAAAATTGGAATGTCCTCCTTCCGTTCCCGTAAAGGGGGAAGATGTATCGGCACGACATTAATTCGATAATAGAGGTCTTCGCGAAATATTTTGTTACCCACCGCTTCTATCAGGTTTCGGTTGGTGGCCGCTATGAATCGAACATTCACATGAACCAGTTTCGTGCCCCCTAATCTGCGAAATTCCATAGTCTCGAGCACCCGGAGAAAATCGACTTGATTCTTAAAATTTAATTCTCCAATTTCGTCAAGAAATAAGACGCCACCGTCCGCCAGCTCGAACCGGCCCATTTTTGACGAAACCGCACCTGTGAATGCTCCTTTCTCATAGCCAAAAAGTTCACTTTCAAACAACGTTTCAGGAAGAGCGCCGCAATTAAGGGTGATAAAAGGCTGGTCCTTTCTTCCGCTTCTCTGATGGATTGCCCTCGCGACTAGCTCCTTTCCGGTACCACTTTCGCCTGTGATGAGAACAGCGGCATCGCTTTCCACCACCTGATCGATAGTTTCATATATCTTTTTTAAGGAATCACTCTTTCCAATCATTTCTTCAAACCGATTCTTTATCTTTAGGCTTTCCCGCAGGCGGTGATTTTCTTGTGAGAGATATTGTCGTTCTAAAGCTTTATCGATGAGAAGTATCAATCGCTCTTTTTCAACAGGTTTGGTCAAGTAATCATATGCACCTCCCTTTATAGCATTCACCGCCGTTTCAATTGTCCCATAAGCGGTCATGACCACTACTTCGGTTTCAGGAGAGCGTTCTTTTATTTTCTTTAAAACATCGAGCCCATTCATATCCGGTAATTTAAGGTCGGTAATCACCAGATGAAAGAAATTATTTTCAATTTGTGAAAGTGCCGTTTGGCCGTTTTCAGCTGTATCAGCCTGGAAACCCTGTTTTTCGACTATTCTGGCAATCGCGGCCCGAATATTGATTTCGTCGTCAACAATGAGAATGGAAGTCTGTTTTTGCATTTAAATTTTCTTGGATTCTGGATATCTATTCGTCGGAAGCTGGACTGTAAACGTCGTCCCTTTTCCTTCGGCACTTTCGACAAAAATAAACCCTCCATGATCTTCAATAATCCGATGGGATATGGCCAATCCTAGACCTGTTCCTCCCGGACGCGAGCTGAAAAAGGGTTCAAATATCTTGTTAATTGTCTTTCTATCAATCCCGATGCCTGTATCTATAAACCGGATATTGACCCACTGTTTTCCGCTGAGTCTTTGTTCTTCCGCCTGAATGGTAAGTTTTCCACCGGAAGGCATCGCCTGAATTGCATTAATCATGATATTTAAAAAAACCTGGGTCATTTGATTTTCGTCGATCAGGATTGGAGAAACGTTTACAGATATTTCCGTTTCAATATCTATTCCTTTTTCAAGGGCTTCCGCCCGAATCAGGGTTACGAGATGCTGAAAAATCGGTTCTAATTTTAATTCCTCTAATGCCAATTGATTAGGATTTGAAAATCGGGCAAAACTGTCGAGTATTCCTTTCAATCTTTTAATCTCTATATGGAGTACGTCAAGATATCGCCGAATGCTTAGTGCGTCTCCCTGTACCGATGTAATTTCTTCCTCCAACAATCCAAGATTTAAGTCCATCGCGCTTAGTGGATTGCGTATTTCATGGGCCACTGCGGCTGAAAGAGTAGAGATTGCCGACAATTTCTCCGAACGTTGGATCTTTTGCTCCAGACGATTGATTTCCGATATGTCTTTTACCAGAAGAATTAATCCCTCTCTTTTCCCCTCGTTTCTAAGTTCTGATAAAGTCACCCAGAGAACCAGCGACTCTCCATTTCTTTGATAAATCACTTTCTGATCATGAAACAGGCTCCCTCCTTCGGATGCTTTATTTAACATTTCGCCAAGGCTTGTTGATTCCGAAACAAGTTCGGTAATCAGATTTCCCAGGACTTTATTTCCCAATCTCAGGATTTTCTCGGCAGAAGGATTGATCGAAGTAATTTTGCCAGCAGAATTTATTGTAATGACTCCTGTGGGTATACTTTCAAGAATGTTACGGGCCAGACTTTTAACACTTTCCAGAGCACTTCTAACTGTATGATAACTCTGATAAGTAGCGATAACCGTGATTCCCAGGATCGTCAAAAGAAATAGGAATGCGAGGAAGTATTTTTGTCGCTCGATTCCCAATACGAATATCATGGAAATCGCCGCTACAAACACCCCAATTATTGAGGTAATCAGTCGAACTGGAATATGTCCAAAAAGCGTCTGTTCCGGATTGGGTCTTAGCATCTGAAATGTCCTCATTTAATTTCCGTATTTTAACATGGCTGATCAAACAATGACATCGTTTGCTTTACTTTCTCAAGCGCATGATTCTTCTTAATGAGACAGCAAAGCGAACGAGAAGAGGACAGTGTGTAAAAAAGGATTTCCAGTTGTAACCCTAGATGAAACAACGGATGACGTACATAAGAGCAACAGGAAGATGATCTCGGCATATCGGAGTTGCCACTTTAAACAGTCTATAATTTTTGAAGAAAGTTTACAATCGAGAGAGTCACGTCTTAATGTGTCAGATTCGTAGAATGATTTTTGAGAAAAACTGTCGAACTTTGACTTCTTGCACCAGACAGTTCTCCGTGTTCTGGCCATGACAATAACCATTAGATAGAATGAATTTAAACCCTGTTATTGACCCCTTGTAGCAGGGTTTCAAATACATCTGCGGGAAGAGGACGACTAAAGAGGAATCCCTGTATTTCGTCACAGCCATGAGCGAGTAAAAACGCAAGCTGTTCTTCTGTTTCGACGCCTTCCGCGATAACTTTCAATTTCAGACTATGTGCCATGACGATTATAGCAGTGACAATGGCTGCATCGTCTGGATTCAGATTGATATCCATGACAAAGGTCCGATCAATCTTAATTTTATCAATGGGAAATCGCTTAAGGTAATTAAGGGAAGAATAACCTGTTCCGAAATCATCGATAGATAGGTGTATTCCCATCTCTTTCCATTCCCGGAGAGTGTGAATGGTCGATTCTGCGTTTTCCATAATTGCCCCTTCTGTCAATTCCAATTCAAGGTATTCTGGACCCAGACCGGATTCCCTTAACGTTCTCACAATGGTATCCTTCAGCTCACCATGTTGAAACTGGTAGCTCGAGAGGTTGACCGCGACAGGTATATGGGCCAAGCCTGAAGTTTGCCAAGCTTTATTTTGCACACAGGCCTTGTGCAAAACCCATTCGCCAAGACGAAAGATCAATCCTAACTCTTCAGCCAATGGAATAAAAATGCCTGGCGAAATGAGTCCCTTCTCCGGGTGTCGCCAACGGACAAGTGCTTCCATACCAATAATTTGCCGTGTTCTTATATCCAACATAGGCTGGTAATGAAGCTCGAATTCTTCCCGTTCCAACGCCAGGCGAAGTTCGTTTCCTAAGGAAAGTTGAGTTAGTGCTCTGGAATTCATTGAACTGGTGAAAAATTGATAGTTATTTCTTCCCTTTGATTTAGCGAAATGCAAAGCCGTATCTGCATTTTTCAGCAAATTATCCATATTTTCCCCATTAGCTGGGTAAAGGGCAATGCCGATGCTAGCGGTGATAAAAATATTGTGCGGGCTCAATGAAAATGGCTTTGAAAATGTTTTAAGGACATTCTCAGCAATAGTACGTAGTTCCTCGATACGATTCACATTAGAAAGCAAAATGATAAATTCATCTCCGCCAAAACATGCCACCATTTTGTCCTCTGCATTCGGATCTTTGCCTTTGCTATCTATCTTAAAACATTCTGTCAACCGTCCCGAAATTTGGCGCAAAAGTTCATCACCCATAGAACGACCCAGCGTGTCATTGATGCGCTTGAAATGGTCAATGTCCAGGACAATAATTCCTAACATTTTCTTGTAGAAGTCAGCAGAAAGGAGCAATTCATTGAGACGTTCTTTAAATAATAATAGGTTCGGCAATTTGGTCAATTGATCGTAATAGGCTAGAGCATAGGTTTTTTGAACCATGAACGCGTTGGAGAATGCCACTGCGGCCTGGTCTGATAATTGTCTAATCTGGGAAAGATCTTCTTCGCTATAGTGAGGCGGATAGAAGTTTCCCAGGGTAATAAATCCTTTTAGAGTCCGGTCTAGAATAATGGGAAAAATAAAAAAATATTTAATGCCGCAAGCCGCCAGGGGCTGAAGGTGAGATGGGAAGTTTTGGTCCCACTTTATTGAAAAATATTGAGGATTGTTAATCAACTCTTTCACGGCATCCGAGGTTATTGTGATATTCTCCACCAGGTATTCCTCTTTGGAATCAGAATTCCTAATTGTTGACTGGGCAAGACCTGCATCGCCTAAGTAAATCAGGGTAGAGCTAATGTAATTACATGGAAAAATAAAAGGAATATCTCGAATGATGATCTCTGTGATTTTTTTAATATCCAAGGTAGAAAGAATGGCACGATGAATTTGACCTATCGTAGTCAACGTATTAAATTGCTTGCCAAGTTGGCTAGCCATCTTGTTGAAGGAATCCGCCACTTCCTCAAACTCGTCACTGCTCTTTACCATCACTTGGTTGCTAAAATCTTTCTCGGCAATTCGACGAGTTCCTTCTTTCAACAACAGGAGCGGCCTGAGATTCTTTCGAATCTGACCTATGCTAATCAACATGACCATCAAAATTGACATAACAATAATCAAGGGAAAAAGATTCATAAACTGGAGAGCCGATGAGTAAATGTCAGCTTTAGATTGGGTCACGACGACTGTCCATTTCGGAATATAAAAACGCTCTTTCAAAAACAGCGACCAATAACTTGCCAAATAACCGGTCTTCCCAGATTCCCATTCAAACTGACCTGAGGCAGAGCGAGTCATTTGGAGTAATACTTCATTTGAAAATCCTGTAAACGAAGACATTGAACTTATGAGTAAATTATTCGATTCATCCAGCACAGAGAATTCAGTATTTCCTGTTAGATTGTTTTTGTCTGGAATCCCCCATAGATACAGATCGTTTACAATTCCAAAAAGGAATTGTTTATTTGAATTATGTTGTATTGACCTGATCATAAGTATGCGAGTTGATAGAGGAGTAACATGATAATTAAGGACAACGGTCTTTCCCATTTCTAAATGAATTCTTTCTTCAGGATTTAATGTGGGAAGTTTTTCAATGTGACCAAGCAGGGAAATATTTTTTTCCTGATTTGAAAAAAGCACCAGACTATTGAAATACTCTTTTACTTGTTCACCCATTTCTTCTGGAATTGGAGAAGACTTTGAATTGTTATTGTGATATTTGGATGAAACCAAATTCATTTCGGCTTCGAGAAATAGCAGCCGGTCATAAAAAGTCATTCCTAGCGTTTTGTTCATGTCATGAAGATTTTTCTGGCTGTTTTCATGAAGTTGTTTTGTGACCTTGCTGTAACTCAGAACGGCAAAAAGAGTGATGGGAATTAGGGCGCAAAGAGAAAATAGGATGAATATTCGAACAGCGACTCTGCTATAGAGGAAACTGAAATTGATCTTCATATTCGAAAGGCTAGGTTAGTAATCCGAAGCTAAACCAATGTAGTTCCCATCATTGGCTCGTATAATGTCATCATGGCTGGCTTTGGCCGTTAAGGGCTTCTTACTTTGCCCGTCATTTCCCATACTATAAAGGTCATAAGTCGAGTTTATAGGAACAAGAAAATGGTCTTTACGGGCATTCTGCATTACAGTTGATTTCTTTTGATTCGCAATTCGAAAGTACTGATAGGGATTTCCCCACGGATCTAAATAACCTGCTTGTCCAGCATCGGCAAGTGTGTCGGGAAATTGGTCTCTTTCTGAGTAATAGGCTTGAATTTTAAGCTGCAAAATATAAATGTCAGCTTTGGCCTGATCAATTCTCATTTTCTCCTGGTAATTGGAATAAAGGGGTATTGAAATAGCCGCTAAGATTCCCAGGATTACCAATACAATAGTTAACTCAACTAAGGTGAAACCCTTTGATTCGTCGCGGCAACGGGAATAGATCCGCAAAAGATTTATTGAAACCCTAGGGGCCTGTTTTCTAATTAAAATTGTCACCTATTTACCCACCCGATACGGCAAGACTTTTTAATCTGAAACGTCTTGTCTTATACTTTCCTTTTCCAGTCGACGCCTTCATTGTTTTTAAATTTAATCGCTCCACCTTTATTTGGAGAAAAGAATAGGGAAAGGGTTTGAGTTTGTTTTTCATTATTTTCATCGTACTCACATTCAATCATGTAGAGTGCCCAATTGCCTTTCTGCGGAATCTTTTTAATTTTGGCGATGGTATAAAGGATAACGACTTGTTCTCCCACGCGAAAAATCACCTGATCATTTGTAACTTCCAGATTACGGTCTTCATAATTGGTTGCCGAAGTAGTCCACCTGCCGACTATATCGGCTGAAGTAGTTACATTACTGGATTCACACCCAAAACATATAGCCGCTAAAGCAAGGAAAAGAAGAGTTTTTCTATAAATCATTGTCTTAATCTTCCTGTTTTTATAGTTAAATCAGATCTAAAAATTGCAGAAAAATCGGTTATTTCGGTACTATAAAAGTGTACCCCATACCTGTACTTTGTCAATTTAAACTACGTCAATTAAATGGACCCGTTTGGCACCCAATACACAAAACTAGTTCTTGTTTTTCAACTATTTATGAAAAAGTCTGAGAAAAATGGGAAACGATTTATTCGGTATATTCGGTATGTACGTAAAGAAAACTTCGCTTTCAAGTGGCTTTAATTTTAGAGGGGAGGTCAGACCTTCCGGACAGTATATTTGAAATGGTGCGCTCGGAGGGAGTCGAACCCCCGACCCTCAGATTCGTAGTCTGATGCTCTATCCAGCTGAGCTACGAGCGCATTGGAGGGATCATGAAGAACAGGTGTTTATTTTCGCGAATAGGTCAGATTGGATCTGTAAAGCCAAATCTTTGGTATCCTAAGCAAAAAACGGTATTATAATCAATTGTGTGTGGAATGGGTAGAATTTTCTTGCATATTTAATAAATGGGCGTATAGATAATCCTGGAATGACGAACAGGGTGCAATCGATCCGGTCAATCCGGACATGGAGCGGGTCGAAATTTCAATTTGTAATCTGCCTTTTATTTCTGACAGGTTGTGACAACATTTTTTCGCACGACAGCCCCCCGTCAACCGGAGCCATCTATTCTACTCCGACTGGTGTCTATGCCTCTCCCGGGGCTGGAACAGGGAAAATTGTTCTTCAGTGGGATTCGGAGAAAGAATCCAGCTCCTATAATATCTATATTTCTACTACTCCCGGTGTCAGAGAAAGCAAATACAGGAGCAAGAGGAAAAGTGCTAAGGCTGCTTACCTTTTTACGGGCCTGACATCCGGAAAGACCTATTATTTCACCGTGAGCGCCGGAAATGGCGCGCATGAAAGTTCTATGTCTGGAGAAGTCTCAGCTACTGTTCCCTGACCGCCTCGTCAAGGCCCTATTCTCTCCGTGTTAGGAGCGCTTCCCAGCTCTCTTCTCCCCAATCCTTTTTTGCGTTCCTGTTTCCGTCATCACAAATTCGAAGCATAGGATGACCGGTAATGCCTGAATTGAGAACACACCCGTAGCAAATAAAAAAAGAGAGGACCGGGGAAAATACTCCGTTTTCAGACTGATCTCGACATTTTTCGCACTTCATTTTTCTCGCCGGTCCAGTTAAATTCAACCTCGTATCAAGTCTAATTTAACCGTTTTTGGGAGGAATATGCAATGCGCAATTTTTGTCACTCCATCAGAAAGAGTGCGGGCTTTCCTAGATTTATAACTATTTGACAAATAATGATTTTTTTAAATCTTGAAGTCCAGATGGGCGTACGGAGAGGGAGGGATTCGAACCCCCGGTAGGTTTAACCCTACAACGGTTTTCAAGACCGCCGCCTTAAGCCACTCGGCCACCTCTCCCAATCCATTTTTAGAGGGGGATATTGTCTCGATTTTTTACTTGAAGTGAATGGGAAAGTTTTGGCGGAGAGGAAGAGATTTGAACTCTTGATAGAGGTTACCCCCTATGACGGTTTAGCAAACCGTTGCCTTCAGCCGGGCTCGGCCACCTCTCCTTCAAAATTATCCCAATCTTATCGATTTAAATACCGACGATCTTTTCCTTTCCGCCCATATAAGGACGAAGGGACTCCGGAATCGTCACCGAGCCATCCGGTTGCTGAAAATTTTCCAGTATCGCGACTAACGTTCTTCCCACAGCCAGCGCAGAACCGTTTAAGGTGTGGAGATGCACCGGCCTCCCCTTTTCTCCCGCTCTATATTTGATATCTGCTCTCCTCGCCTGAAAGGATTCGAAATTGCTGCAAGATGAAATCTCGCGATATCGATTTTGACCCGGAAGCCAAACCTCGATATCAAATGTCTTTGCAGCTGAAAATCCCAGGTCGCCGGTCGATAATGAAACGACACGGTAGGGGAGATTCAATTTGATGAGAACCGCCTCCGCGTCAGCCAACAGACGATCAAGCTCGTTATATGAATCATCCGGACGGCAAAATTTTACAAGCTCGACTTTATTAAACTGGTGCTGGCGAATCAACCCTTTGGTATCTTTTCCGTAAGAACCCGCCTCCCTCCTGAAACAGGGAGAATAGGCGACATATGAAATCGGGAGCTCTTTTTCTTCGAGGATTTCACCCTGGTGAATATTGGTCACCGGCACCTCAGCTGTCGGTATCAGATAAAAACCCTTGTCTTTTAACCCGAACAGATCTTCTTCAAACTTGGGGAGTTGCCCTGTCCCCGTCATACTTTTTTCATTGACGATAAAGGGGGTTAATACCTCGGTATAGCGATGCGTGCCGGCATGCAGATCCATCATGAAATTAATCAGTGCGCGTTCCATGAGCGCCCCATTTCCGCGATAGACGCAGAATCGGGCTCCGGTTATTTTGGCACCCCGTTCAAAATCTAGTATTCCGAGTTTCTCTCCAATTTCCCAATGCTCTTTCGGAGCAAATGAGAATGATGGAATCGCTCCCCATTTTTTAACCTCGACGTTCTCGCTCTCGTTTTTTCCAACCGGGACGGAAGAATGAGGAAAATTCGGCGTATTCAGCAAGAATTGATCGATACGATAATCGGCTTCCCTGATTTGCTCCTCAAGTAACGCTATTTTCCCCTTAAGATCCTCGCTTTCTTTCCTGATCGCCTCCACTTTTTCGGGCGATACCGCTTTATCCCTCATCAATTTTGCGAACTGTTCCGAGAACTGGTTTCTTTTTTGCCGGTTCTGATCAAGTAAAAGGTTTATTTCTCTTCTTGCGTGGTCCAGTTTATGAAATTGACTGAGATCGAACTCGAATCCCCGCGTCCGGAGCCTCTCAACTACCCAGTCAGGTTGTTCTCTTAAAACCTTAATATCAATCATCGTATTGGGGAAAAGTGTATTTATTTACCTTATTTTAACTGTACAAGTCAATCGATTTCAGGAAAATTAAAGGCGAGCAGCTTCAATTCAGTCATCTCTTCAATGGCGTATTTCAATCCTTCTCTTCCCAGCCCGGACTCCTTCACCCCTCCGTAGGGCATATGGTCCAGTCTAAAGGTTGGAATATCGTTAACAAGCACCCCCCCGACCTCGCATTCCTCATAGGCCTTGTAGATCTTTCGAATGTCGTGTGTAAAAATTCCCGTTTGCAATCCATAGGAAGATTGATTGATCGCTTCTACTGCCTGATCAAAATTCTGATAGGGTTCAACCGTCACCAAAGGAGCAAAGACCTCCTCGCAATTGACATTCATTTCAAAGGTTGTTCCCGTTAAGACTGTAGGCTGAAATACCGTTCCCTCGCGGAATCCTCCGGCGAGACAGCGAGCACCTCCACTAACCGCATCCGCAATCCATTTTTCTGTCCTGAGCAGCGCATTTTGGTCAATGAGCGGTCCCACTTGGGTAGTTTCCAGAATCGGATCCCCTGTTTTAAGTCCCTTGACCTTTTCCAGCAGTTGTTCCAAAAAAGGGTCGTAAACTTTCTGTTGAACAAAAATTCTCTGTACGGAAATGCAGCTTTGCCCGGCAAACGTAAATCCTCCGGTAACACATCGTCCCGCTGCATATTCAAGTTCGGCATCGTCATCGATGATGACGCCCGCATTCCCTCCCAGTTCCAGGACGACCTTTTTCTTTCGGCAGATTTCCTTCAGACGCCATCCGACTCTTCCGCTTCCGGTAAAGGTCAGCATTTTGATCCGGTCGTCGAGAACGGCCTGCTGAATGTCGTTCACATCGCAGGGAATCACATTAAAAGATCCTTTAGGAAGGTCTGTTTTGGATACGACTTCAGCCAGAAGGAGTGCGGTCAGAGGGGTCTGTGGTGCTGGTTTCAGGAGGAGAGAATTTCCCGACGCAATGGCAGGAGCGGCTTTATGTGCAACCAAATTAATGGGAAAATTAAACGGAGTGATGGCCAGTATTGGACCCAGAGGAAATCGTTTCGTGATCCCGAACCGCTTTTGATTCCCCTTGAGAAGATCGAGCGGTATGACCTCACCGCCTATTCGTTTTGCTTCTTCCGATGCGGTCAGGAAAGTAAAAATAGCACGTCCGACTTCGACCCGTGCGTCACTGATCGGCTTTCCTGCCTCGAGAGAAATCGTTTTGGCGAATTCTTCCTTTCGGACGGCAATGCCATCCGAAATTTGATGAAGAATTTCAGAACGTGTAAATGAATCCAGTTTTTTTGTTTTTTGAAATGCGGAAACGGTATGACCTATCGCTTCTGCAACCTGCCGTCTATCTGCCAGACAGACTGAAGCAACGGGAACTTGCCGGTAGGGGTCGACGACTTCCAAACATCTGGACGAAAATTCCCATTTTCCTCCAGAGTAGAAAGGTTTGGCAGCGGTCATCGTCCATTCTCAAGATATCGGAAAATTAATTCCAGGTAATGACACTCTCCTGTTCCACGGTATTCAGGAGGATAATATCATAGAGCGCTTTTCCCAAATTTTTCAACATCTCGTCATTGGAACGATCCCACTCCATATTTCCTGTTTCCTGAAAAAGGTCAAGATATTCAGGATGCTCAACAAACAAGGGGTATGATCTAAATTTCGAACTGGCCATTGACCTTTCTAACAGAAACCGATTAGGCTCCGAATGATTTTCCACAACCGCATGAAGACTTGGCATTTGGATTTTGAATAGCAAATCCGGCGCCCTGAACCGAATCAACATAATCCACCTTGACCCCCTCCAAGAGCGGTGCGCTCTCAGGGTCCACAAAAAGCCTGATTCCATTGCTTTCGTAAACATGATCCCCTTCGTTCGCCTTTTCTTCAAAGGTCATTCCGTATTGGAATCCCGAACAGCCACCGCCGCTGACCTGAACTCTCAACCCGTATCCTGCTTTCTGTTCCGCGACCAGAATTTCCTTCACTTTTTCGCCTGCTTTTTCAGTCAATGTAACCATTTGCATTCTCCTCTCTCAAATTAACAAGATGACCCAAAATGTACTATTTTTAATATTAACATTCAACATGACCTAAATCAAGGTATGTGTTGAAGAATTCTTGCCTCTTTCTTGTGGCATCCTCCCATTTTGATATGGTCTTCATATTCGCTTCGAAAATTTCGAATGAGACTCTCGATGGTCACCGAAGCGCCTGTTATGAGACTGCAATAACCGCGCCCTTTGACAACTCCGCAGATCTGTTCAATCGACCGAAGATCCTCCATTTCGCCTTTTCCCGATTCAATTTTCCGATGCAGATCGGCCAGATGGCTTCCTCCCATCTTGCAAGGAGGACACTGTCCGCACGATTCTTCTGCAAAAAACTCCGCAATGTGAAGTCCTGCATTTACCAGGCAAGCCGTCTCATCAAATACAACAACTGCACCGGTTCCGAGAGCGGTGCCTTTCTTTTTGAGAGACTCATAATCAAGAAGAATATCGATTTCTTCACCTGAAATGAACCCGCAGGAAGGCCCTCCGGGAAGGACTCCTTTTATTTTTCTGCCCCCTGTGATTCCCTGGCCATATTCTTCAATGAGTTCCTTCAAAGAACTCCCCATCGGGAGCTCATAAACACCGGGTTGATTGACATCGCCTGACAGCGAAAAGAGTGCTGTTCCAGTACTTTCCGGTAATCCAATCTCTTTATACCGGTCTGATCCCATTCTCAGAATATGGGGAATGTTTGAAAGTGTCTCGACATTATTGACAAGAGTAGGTTTGCCATAAAGTCCATTATGTACCGGGTAAAACGGTGGCTTCTGGCGCGGAGCCGCCTTTCTCCCCTCGATCACTTCTAACATCGCCGTTTCTTCTCCTGCAACATAGGCTATCGGACTTGGAAAGAGAACAATATCAAGTGTCAGTCCTGATTCAAGGATGTTCTCTCCCCAGAGTCCAGCACTCTTTGTTTCACGAAGAGCGGCATTCATTAATTCGATTTCTACCTCAAATTTCTGATTAAGATAAAGAAAAATCTTGCCGGCACCCACGGTATAGGCGGCGATCAGGACTCCTTCCAGAAGCTGATGAGGATTGACTCTCAGAAGGATACGGTCTTTGAATGTGCCCGGTTCTTCTTCAGCACCGTTGCAACAGAGATACTTCAGGGGAACTTCCTTTGAGGCGACCATTTCCCATTTTTTCCAGGTCGGAAAACCGGCCCCGCCCCTTCCCCGGAGTCCCGAGTTCTTAATTTCACCGAGAATGCGGTCGGGGGTTCCCTCTTTCAGAATGCTTGTCCAGGTGTCATATCCACCGGACTCACGATATTCACTTAGCGAAATGGATTTCCTGCCCTTTGCGGTATGGAAAGGAACATTCTCTTTCAACAAAAGGTGTCTTATTTTTTGCACGGACAGTCAACCCGGAATTGTTAGAATCGACTCCTTATCGTTTTGAGGCAATAATGAGCTTTCTGTTTTTTCCCACCAGAGGAGGTGGATGGTGGCGCCTGTTTTCGTTAATGACCTGGTCAAATATTTCGCCGCAGATTAAACATCTCCAGCCATTGAAATCGATAATCCCCGTATCGTCATAAAGATCCCTGAATCGCTCAATGACCATTTGACTATGACATCTTTGACATTCCATGTATTTGGCTCCTTCCTTAGTCCGACTACTTTAGTCCGTCTTTGCCAGATACAGGAGCAAGAACCATACCATAATCCAGGGTAATAGAAATATGTAGTAAAAACAATTAGCTAGATCACAAGACCCTTTTCACTTTCCACTAGAGTAGAGTCGTTCGTTTAGATGACTTTCCATTTATTATGTTTTTATTTAGTTATTTCAAAAGGTTATAAACTTTTTCAGAATTGAAACGACGTTCAAAATTGAAACAGACTCATTTAGCGATATGATAATCCTTCATTTTTCTCCAGAGGGTCGTTCTGCTAATTTTTAGTTTTTCTGAAGTCTCTTTCAAGTTCCAGTTACACTGACTGAGAACTTTACTAATCAGCTCCCTCTCAATCGCTTCAAGGGGATGTTCCCGGCCAATGGCCCGATCAACATGATCTGCTTTCAGGATCTGGATATCCTTTGGCAAATGCTCAGGCAAAATGGTATTCCCGTTACACAAGACGAGGGCATGTTCAATGATATTTTCGAGTTCCCGGATATTGCCGGGATAGTCATAGTTCACGAGAATCTCAATCGTCTTGGGAGAAACCTTTTCTACGGACTTCTCCATTTCCTGGTTGAATTTTTTAACAAAATATTCAACCATCAAGGGGATATCATCTCTTCTTTCCCGAAGTGGAGGTAGCGAAATTGGAACAACCCGAAGCCTGTAATAAAGATCTTGCCGGAATTCTTCTTCCTCCATCGCATTTTTGAGATCTTTATGGGTCGCCGCGATAATTCGAACATCTATTTTAATCGGTTTACTATCTCCGACCCGTTCGAATTCTTCTTCCTGAAGAACTCTGAGTAATTTGACCTGGGTCGAGAGAGAAATGTCCCCAATTTCATCCAGAAATATCGTCCCTTCATTGGCAAGTTCAAATCGGCCCTGCTTATTCGATATGGCCCCCGTAAATGCTCCTTTCACATGTCCAAACAATTCGCTTTCGAGTATTCCCTCCGCCAGTGCGCCGCAGTTTACCTTGACAAAAGGTTTATTTCGACGGGGGCTATTATAATGAAGCGCATGTGCAATGAGTTCCTTGCCCGTACCGCTTTCACCTTCTATCAATACCGTTGATTTCGTTTTCGCAAGACCGGGGAGGAGACTATAAATCTCAAGCATCCTTGGATTCTTTCCTATAATTTTATCTCCCATAAGGAGTTTTGATTCAGGTTCGCGCCCTTTCGCTTCTTCGCGCGGTGACGTAAAATGGACCACGGCCGCCGTCACTTTTCCTTCTTTATCTTTTATCAAGAAGGTCGAAGCGGTCGCTTTTAATCTCTCTCCCTCCTTTTTCTTTAGATAAGTGTCTATGCGGCTCAGGGATTCTTCCGTTTCAAGCGTTCTTTCCAAAAGACAGCGATTTTGAGGCATCTCCGTTTCCAAAGGGTGGGAGCATCTTTTCCCGATAATATCCCGCGCTGAAATACCAAGTATGGATTCTGCCGCCGGATTGAGATATAGAATTTTCAGATCCCTACTGATGGCAACGATTCCATCGGGAAAGGAATTAAGTATCGAATCCGAACTCAAAAATGGTGGCGTCTCCTGCATCAAGCTCCTGAAGCTTCCCCTTCTCGCTCACGTCGTTCGCTGAGAATAAAATTATTAAGCAATTTCACTATATTAGGATGTCATGCGGGATTTATTACTAATTTGACTAGATTTTAAACTTGTGGGGAGAGGTTGTCAATTAACAAAAAGGAAGCGCTATAAACCAAGCCTATCAATCGACTGGCAGAGCTGAGCCACCGCGTCGGCAGACTGCAAGACTCCTGATTTTTCTTCCGGAGTCAATGATATTTCAATGATTTTTTCAACGCCATTTAATCCCAGCTTAACCGGAACGCCAACAAAAAGATCTTTCACACCATATTCTCCCTGGCAATAGGCCGCACAAGGGAGAATCTTGTTTTTATTTTTAAGTATGGCTTCGACCATTTCAACAATAGCCGCAGACGGAGCATAATAGGCGCTTCCCGTTTTTAACAGGCTGACGATTTCCGCACCCCCTTCCTTTGTCCTTTTAATGATCTGATCCAATCGGTCTTTCGGAATCAATTCGGTCACCGGAATGCCAACAACGGTTGTATAGCGAATCGCCGGCACCATCGAATCGCCGTGTCCACCCAGAACAAATGCGTTGACATTTTCGACTGAAACACCGAGTTCCATGGCAATAAAAGTCCGAAACCGGGCGGTATCCAGAACTCCCGCCATTCCAATGATTCGATTCTTGGGAAATTGGCTCACTTTAGATGCAACATAGGTCATCGCATCCAGTGGATTGCTCACGATTATCAGAATCGCTTCAGGTGAAACCTGTGCGACCTGGCGTGTCACCTGTGCAACGATAGCTGCATTTGTTTTGAGCAGATCATCCCGGCTCATACCAGGCTTTCTGGCAACCCCCGAAGTGATGACGACAATATCCGATCCGGAAGTATCTGAATATTCGTTCGTTCCTTTAATTCGGGTATTAAATCGATAAATGGGACTTGATTCCAGGATATCCAGCGCTTTCCCCTGCGGAAGATCGGGAACAATATCAAGCAGAACAAGGTCGGCCATCTCTTTTTCAGCCAACCTTTGCAATGTCGATGAGCCGACATTTCCAGCTCCGATGACCGTTATTTTATTCCTTCTTTTCATCTCAGTTCCAGACCGAATAGGCATTTGAAGCTTTTCAGGGTCAAAATACAATAATCAACTTGGATTTGTCAATTATCGTTTGTAGAAGGCCCTCACCCGCAATAAATCAACGGCGGATTAAGGGTTCACGAAAGGTGGGTTTGATATTTGATCTCCAACGATAACCGGCTCAAGGCTCCTGGACACGATCGCCGTAGAGCTCTCTTTTTCGACAGAAATGACCTCCAGATCCGCGATGATCCGGCGGGGCAGCGATTCGATTCCAGATGGAGAGTAAAAGGGTGCTTTTTTTCCCTCTTTAAATACGACGAAGAGATTTCCAGGCTGGACACCATCCTGACTCCCTTTGTCGAGATAGACAATGTCATGCTCGCCGTTATTCTCTTTGATATCCTTGGATGCCACAACAACGCCATACATCTGTTTGGGAAATGGTGTTTCATGAATTACGACATTGATTGGGTCCATGGGATGATAAGGGGCCACCGAGTCTTTGAGACTAATCAACTGGTACGATTTGATAATTTTCGCGGAGTAGGTGTCCTTCCGGCTTGCCATCGAATTGGGAATAATCTCCAATACCCCTTTAATCCGGATTAATTTTCCCATTAAGCGGCGGGTTTTGGGATGATGAATCGATTTGACCTGTTCAAATATCGTGTATTGTTCTCCGAGTTTAAATCGATGTGATCCTTCCGGGATGAGATAAACCACATCACCCTCTCCGAGAAGAAGATGCTCGTTCTCGGAAGCGACAATGAGACCCTTTCGATCGCTTTCAGAGGACTCTTTTAAGATGAAACCCCCGGTTAAAAGGTCGGAAGTGGTCCAGGCCGTTCCCTTTTTCGAGTCGTTCTCCAGAGGAGCGGACTCGGTCAATTCTCCATTCTTCGCTTCTTCCTGAATGGACGGTACGGATTCTTTCTCTTCTGTCACCTTTTCTTCTTTAAGAACCGCGGGTTCCGTTTCGGGCTTTTCGGCAACAGGTTCGATTTTCACTTCGACGGGACTCTCCTCTGTCTTGGTCATCTCCTTTAAGACTTCTTCAGCAGGGAGAAATATTTTCATGCCGGGATAGATTTTATCAGGATGAGGAATGGCCTGATTTTTACCCCAGAGCTTCGGCCACAAAAAAGGGTCTGTGTAATGAGACGAAGAGATCGCCCAAAGCGTATCACCTTTCTTCACAATATATTCCGTTCCGGGAAGGGCCTCGGCAAAACCGGAAGAACAAAAAATCAGGATCATTAAAAGAGATGAAAGAAAACTCTTGATTTCATAAGATTTTATTGTCATTTTGATCTCCTCAAACTCTTTTCAAAAGATACCATACCGTCCCTTTTTGTCAAGCCGGAACAATGATCTCCATCTCAATTCGCTCCCGTGGATTGTCCTTTCCATCTCGCGGGAGATTGACAATCTTATCGGCAACCTCCATGCCCGATATGACTTCTCCAAAAACGGTATACTGGCCATCCAGAAACAGCGCGTCTGCGACGCAGATAAAGAATTGAGACCCGGCGCTGTTAGGATTTGCCGCCCTCGCCATGGAAACAATCCCCCTCTTATGGCTCTTCTTGCTGAACTCCGCATTGATCGTATAACCGGGCCCCCCCATGCCATGGGCGGACCGATCCTCTTTATGCAATCGGGTATTCGGATCTCCTCCCTGAATCATAAATCCGGGAATAACGCGATGAAAGGTCGTTTCATCATAAAATTTCTTCCCTGCGAGCGAGAGGAAATTGGAAACATGTCCCGGCGCGACGTCCGGAAATAACGTAATCTGAATCTCTCCCAGCCTCGTTTTTATGGTTGCACTTTGTTTCTGTTCCGTCATGATTCCATTCTCCTGTATTAGGTCTAACGTGGCTCGCGGAAAGACTCTCACGGCCGCCGTAGGTTATTATTTTGTTTTCAATGTTTTTCATTCCCCTGATTCTGAACGAGGGGTTCCTTCTCCGAAAAGACGAATGCCCCAGATTCCAATCTCATACAGGATCACCAGAGGGATCATCATCAGCATCATGTTAAAGACATCGGGCGTGGGTGTCAATACCGCAGCGACAATTGAATTAATAAGAATGGCATATTTTCTATTCTTGGCCAGCCAACGGGAAGTAACAAATCCGGCCTTTCCCAGCAAGATCAACGCAATGGGTATTATAAAGATCAGACCGAACGCCAGCATCAATTTCAATATGAAATCGACATATTGCGTTAAAACAATTTGGGGTTTAATCCCCTCCTGAACACCGAAGTGGATCAAGTAGTTTAATGCAAATGGCAAAACGATGAAATAGCTAAACGATACGCCGAAAATAAAGAACAGGGATCCCCCGAAAACAAATGGGATTGCGATACGCCGCTCCTTTTTAAGAAGACCCGGAGAGATAAATCTCCAGGTTTGATAAAGAATAAACGGGAACGATACAAAAAGTGAGGCAAAAAATGCGATTTTCATGCTAACCCACAGCGCTTCCGCCGGTGAGTTGAAATAAAGATCCGCTGGAAGGAGTCTGCGCAAGCCGTTGAGGAGCGTATCAACCTCCTGCAGTGCCACCGCAAAAAAAATGCCCAAGATGATCAGCGACTTGATCACCCGGGACCGGAGCTCGATCAAATGAGCCGTCACCGGCATGATTTTTTCCGGAGACGTGCCGGATTCTTTGGTCTTACTCAATTTTTCCGGCTCTTTTTTCAGCATCAACAACGGGATTTCCGGGTTCCTTGATTTTTCCCAGGACGGAAACCACGGCCTCTTCGACATCCTCCGATTTTCTCCGGAAATCAGCGGTCATCTGTCCAAGAGAGCGCGCCAGGGCGATCATCTTCTCAGGTCCGAGAACGAGAAATGCGATCACCAGAATGACGAGCAATTCGGAAAAACCGATCCCAAACATAGGCCTCAGACCTTCATTTTATTCAATTTGAACTGACGGATCATTTCCATCAAATGATCTTTTAAAGCCAGTTTTTCAACATGAATCTTTTTTGCGGAAACCTCTTCGTCCGGAAGGAGATTCTTTCTTTTATTTAATTTCTCAAGCTGCTTTGAAAGTCTCTCATGGACTTTTTCATCATCCCGGAATTGCGTGTTCTCTTTTCGAAGCTTTTTGACGATCTCTTCGTCCTTTTTCGTATATTGCATGCATCCCCTCCACTTTAGGAAAATAAATTCAGAGTAGCTTCCCGATTAACCCTCTTCAGGAAGTTTCCACTGGAAGATGACGGCATCTTCTTTTGGATTTGAATAATAACTTTTTCGAACAGCAATCTGAATAAACCCCGCTTTCTGATAGAGCGACTGAGCCGGCAGATTCGAATGTCTTACCTCCAGAAAAATCTTCCGGACATTTTTCATCTTCATTTTTTCGATCAAATAGGCAATCATTTTATTTCCGATCCCTTTTCTTCTGAGATTCGGTTCAACTGCAAAATCCAGAATATGGCATTCGTCAAAAAGTGACATCATGAAAAGGTAACCTCCGATCTTTCCTTCGCACCGTACCAGAATCTGTTCCGAAAACGGATTCTTCAGATACTCATTTTCAAACATCTCTCTCGTCCAGGGATTTGAAAAAGAACGATTGGCGATTTCCAATACCTCCTCCAGGGCATCGCCACTCATTTTTTCAAAAGTGCAATCCACCTTGCTGCTTTCTTACAGAAGGAAATTCAGGCATGACCAGATCAAGGTCGTTCTCCGGAATTTCCTTTTTCTCCCTAAAATGGCGATATCCGATCTGAGCCACGGAGTGCGCCGTAGGGTGCCTGAACAGAGGGGAATAATAGAAACGATGCTCCGACTGCGATTCAAGCCACTCCACCGGAAGTTCGCCCAATAAATGGAGCGGGCCCTCAACCTCTTCCCAAAACCGGTTCAACGGGACGATCTTCCCCGGTTGAAGGGGAGCCAGTTGGGAAGGGTCCACGTAATGATAGAGCGCCATATAAACTTCATTTTTTCTCGCCGGAATCAAAGGACAAATTGGAAAGGAGGTATATCCCATTTGCCCTGCGAATGCTTCCAGGGTCGGCACTCCTTTAAGAGGCTTTTCCAGACCCGATGCCAGCCCTTTCATCGTCGCCACGCCAACTCTTAATCCTGTGAATGATCCGGGACCGACCGAAACAGACAAAAGATCAATATCCTTGAGAACAACGTTGCTTTCCTTCAACAAGAGACTGATCATGTTGAGAATCCGCTGAGAATGGTGCATCTGATTCATCAGGGAGATCTCTCCGACCAGATTTTCGTTTTCAAGAAGTGCAACGCTTCCCATGGATGTTGAAGTTTCAACCGCCAATACCAGCATTAGGAGATCTCTTTCAACATCGTCATCAGTCCAAATTGAAAAAATGGGGAGAAAATACAGGCGAAAAGTTGACTTCAAGAAATTCAACAGACAATTCGCCCTCTGGCAATTTGACCTTTATTTTATCCGGCCAGACGTTTTTATCTTCTCTATTCTTATATTCAAACTGAAGCAATTCGGCCAGACCCAGTTCGTTCCGGGCAGATTCCTGGTAAATCTCTTCTCTGGTCGGTTTGTAAAACCTTGTCTCGAGCCATATCCTCTTCTTGATGACCCCTGATTTTCCTTCGATTCGAATGATGGAACAAACGATTTCTTCTCCTTCTCTTTCCATTACCAGGACTTCATGATCTCCTGCGGAAGGATTTCCTCCCAGCCGTATTTCCTTCATGGTCTTCAACCAGCTGTTCCAGGGTATCAGGTCATTCTCCCCCGGACCCGATCTAAATTGCAGACTTTGATGTTCTGCCAAATTTCCCTTGAGCGGCGGATTTCCACCCCAAACCAAACGATAAAGATCGTTTACGGCGGTCAGATCCACCAGGGTCCGGCCCAAGGGATCAAATCCCTGAAAACGAACCTTCTCATCCTGGTCAAACGAAAGAATGCCATGTATCTTTTGAACGGGGCCCTGTTCCGGACTGAAAGAGACGGCGACCATCCCCTTCATCGACATCCATTTCTTTTCCCGATCAGCAAAAATAATCGGGAGCTCACGAAGCGTCAGTTTCTTCTCGGGAACTCGGATTTCGTGGTTTGTCGCACAGGAAATCATCAAGCTGAAGGCTCCGGCATAGAATAAAAATCCGATCCACCTGTTCATGAAAATATCGTTCTCATGACCTCTTCGACGGTTTTAACCGGTATAACCTCCAATGGAAAGGGCCTGGAAATAAACTCCAGGTTATTCATTGGAATCAGGGCTTTTTTAAACCCCAGCTTGGCCGCTTCCCTGAGCCGCAGGGGAACATCCGTAATCGCCCGGACTTCTCCGGCAAGTCCAACTTCACCCATGATCAAGGTTGCGGGATCCACTTTGATCTCCTTGAAACTGGACGCCACCGCGGCAAGAATTCCGAGATCAACGGCCGGCTCCTGAAGGGATATTCCGCCGACGACATTGATAAAAATATCCTGGCCCTGTAAATGGAGTCCCCCCCGTTTTTCAAGTATGGCCAGAAGGAGAGCCACCCGGCTGGGATCCACGCCGTTTGCCACGCGACGAGGCACCCCGAGATAGCCCGGTGTTACCAAAGCCTGCAATTCTACCAGAATCGGCCGGGACCCCTCCAAACTTGAAACAACTACGGAACCGGCCGCATTTTGAGACCTTCCCGAAAGGAAGAGTTCCGAGGGGTTTTTGACTTCAACCAGTCCCTCCGCTTTCATTTCGAAAACGCCAATCTCTTGCGTCGAGCCGAAACGGTTCTTCACGCCTCTCAGAAAACGGTAAGGATGTCCCTTGTCACCTTCAAAATAGAGGACCGTGTCGACAATATGCTCGAGAACTCTCGGACCGGCAATGGCTCCGTCTTTTGTAACATGCCCCACCAGAAAGGAAGAGACGCCGGTTTTTTTAGAGTAGACCATCATTTGGGATGCCACTTCTTTGATCTGGCTGACGCTTCCGGGCGGAGATTGCATTATTGAGGAATAAAGGGTTTGAACCGAATCGAGAATCACTGCCACAGGGGAAATCTTTTTAAAAGCCAAAAAGACCTCTTCCAGTGAGGTTTCAGCGAGAAGATAGAGCGCTTCACTCCGGATTCCCAGTCTCTTTCCTCTCAATTTAATCTGAGCTAGAGACTCTTCACCCGAAACATAGAGGATATTTCCATATCGCGCAAGGCGGCTGGATGCTGCCAGAAGCAGTGTCGATTTTCCGATCCCGGGATCCCCTCCGATAAGTGTGACCGATCCCCGTACCAGACCCCCGCCCAGGACCCGGTCGAATTCTTCAATTCCTACCGGCAGGCGTTCTTCTTCGGACTGACTGACTTCCGAAAACCTCAAGACTTCGCTTTTCGATTCCCCGGTTATTTTCCACCGGGTCTCACCCCGCTCGGCCTCTTCAATCAGACTGTTCCAGGCACCACATTCCGGACATCGGCCCATCCATTTCGGACTCTGGAAGCCACACTGCTGGCAGTTGTAAGTGGTTTTTAATTTACTCAATCCTTCCTCCCTTACGACCTGGAATCACCTAGCGCTCACCCTGCCGGTTTTAACTCAAAATTGAGGATTGTCCGCCAGGAATCTCTTGATTAACGGGATCTGTTTTTCTGCAGCGGCCCGGCCCCGTTTGACCAGGAGAGAACCTTTCTTGAGATCGAGAAGAGAAATGCCAGAAGCATCCACATTGATCACCACATCTGCAAATTTTTTTTCAACTGCCGTATTTTTCTTGGCGAATAACGTCGCGGTATGGACCCCGATCTGGAATAAATTATTCAGTTTCGAAAAAGCCCTGGCGCGGTCATTGACATCCACTCCCAGCGTCATCGTAGCACCCATCGTTTCAATCAGGGTCAAGACAGGAAGGTTGCTCGCAATTCCCCCGTCCACCAGTATTTTCCCATGTTGATGAAAGGGCGAAAAGATGACCGGGAGGCTGCAACTTGCCGTCACCGCATCCGCCACCGACCCTTCGGTCAGAATCACCTTCTCCCCGCTTCTCAGGTCCGCCGCCACGACGGCCAGCGGAATTTTAAGATCTTTAAAATCCTTCTGGCCGATTTTTTGAGTTATGAACTTTAGAAGATTCTTGTTTGCGATCAGACCCTGTCTGGAAAAACTGGGTTTGACCATGCCTCTCCACGAAAGCTTGAACGCCAGAGTTAGCATTTCTCTCAGAGTGTGCCCCGACGCATACAGTGCGCCAACCAGAGCTCCTCCGCTGGTTCCCGCAATCAGATCAATTCCGATTCCTTCAGATTCCAGTACCTCCAGTACGCCGATATGGGCGATACATCTGGCGGCCCCTCCGCTGAGGGCAATTCCTACTCTCGGCCTTTTTAGCAACTGACCGGTTTCTCCAGCAAAACAATCTCTTCCCCATCCGGCCCTGAAACCATGGCTGCCCGTTCGCCGGGGACCGGTTCATACGGAGGCTTTACAATTGAAACATTCGCAGACTTCAGCTTCCGGACAGCCAGGTCAAGGTCCCCGACAATCAGTCCAAGGGAGAGGGGGCCCACCCCGTTCGAGTCCCATTCTCGTTTTAAGGTCTGACCCGGCTTTCCCCCGTAAAGCTCGAGGCACCCATCGCCCGCTCTGAGCCACACGATCATTCTTCCTTTGGGACTGACCTCTCTTTTCATCACCGGAAGTTCTAAAAGTTTTTCATAAAACAGGAGCGATTTTTCAAGATTGCCACACTGAATGGCGATATGGTGAAGGCGAAATTTCATTTATCTCTGCTTTTTCATTTTTTCTTCATTGAAGAATTTCCTGTACAGAATATCCCATTCAGGACTCCCTTCAACCGGACGTCGGGCATAGGAGGCGAGTTTTTGCCGAACGAGGAGATCAATCTCTTCCTGGACTCTTAATTCCGAGGCAATCATTTTTCGAATCTCTCGTAACACCCTGGATTCCTCCTGAAGAAGGGTTGCCCATTTCTTTTCTATAAGACTTTCCAGAATCAAGTGGGTTAAGGAAGAAATTTTTTCATCGCTGAGAATCATAGGGTCAGTTTAGACTATTCCCAAAATCATGTCAAATTCTTAAAGTTTTCAAAGAGTTTGACAATAAACTGCCAGTCCGATAAGATAATTTCCCAATGCCTAAAGTCAAACAACCCTTACATCCTCTCCCTCTTCCCAAAAAAGGGCTACTTCTTAAATTTATCGTCTCCTATACGATCCTGATTGGCGCGGTATTTCTGGGAGGCGGTTGGCTCCTTTTCTACCATGTCAAGAATGCCCTGGACGAAGAGCTATCCAAGCGAATTATTGGAATTTCAGAAATCGTTTCAGCGACCACTTCACCCGCTTATCTTAAAAAAATAGGGCCGGGAGATGAACATTCTTATCTCTATAACCACCTGCTCGATTCGATCAAGAAGATCCAGGAAAAATCTCACGTCAACGATATCTTCATATTTGATCAAAGTAACCGGATCATTATTGACTCGGATGAAGAGGTCCCTATCGGAAATGTTTATCAATTCCTTAAACTCGACCAGACAGAACTCGAGGAGGTGTGGAATGGAAAGACTTCATCCTCTATTTTATACAAAGGAAAAGACGGAAAATTTTATAAATCGGGATATGCTCCCATTTTTGACGACCAGGGGCAGATCTTTGCCGTCGCCGGAGTCGAAGCGGGCGCGGATTTTCTTGAAATTTTAACTGAATTCCGAAGGAATATCTTTCTTCCGGCCTTTTTAATATTTCTCTTTATCATTATCGTCAGCTGGCTCATTTCCCGCTCGATCATCAATCCCATCAAACAACTCGTTGCCTCTATGGATCGCATCGGAAAAGAACAGGATTATGCCAAGGTCCTTGTGACAACCGAAGATGAAATTGGCTTCTTGAGCAGCCGATTCAATGATATGATCGACCATATCAGTGAAAAGGACGCCCTGCTAAACGAGAGAGTCGCCACTTTGGAACGAATGTCCGCAACGGTGGCGCATGAAATCAGAAATCCGTTAGGGGCTATCGAACTCAATGCCGAATTTCTGGAAAGAAAAACCGGAGATGAGAAGCTGAAAGTGATTACCAGAACGATTATTGAAGAAGTTAAAAATTTGAACGGTATCGTTACGGACTTTCTCGCCTTTTCTAAAGAGCCGCGATTGAACAGAACCCCGGTCGCGCTGGAACCTTTTCTTCAAAAAATTATCCAGATGGCCTGCGCAGCGCATAAGGAAATTCCAGTCAAGGCAAAACTTGAAATTCCACCCGATTTTCCACTGATTGAAATTGACGAAAACGAATTCAGAAAGGCCCTTCTCAATATTACTTTGAATGCCATCGAATCGATGCCGGAGGGCGGGAATCTTTCCATTTCTGTAACGCTTCAGGAACGCAAATGTACCCTCATTTTATCGGATACCGGGCATGGCATTCCTGACACAGTTAAATCCATGATATTTAACCCGTTTTTTACAACGAAAGAAAGTGGAACCGGGCTGGGTCTGGCAATTGCACATAAGATTATCGCGGGTCACCAGGGAACTCTTTCTTTTCTAAGCCAAGTTAATAAGGGAACCGATTTTGTCATTACGATTCCACTGAGGGGCGGTCAAAAAAATGAAAAAAATATTAATAGCTGAAGATAAAGAATCCATGAGAAAAATGTTAATCGAAGTTTTCTCGGAAAAGGGATATGCCGTCACGGAATGTCAGGACGGGGATGAAGCCATCGAAAAAATAGGCGACGACGTCTTTGACATTATCCTGACAGACCTGAAAATGCCAAAAAAAGATGGCATCGATGTTCTCAAGGCCGCCAAGGGCAAATTTCAAGAAACATCGGTTATTGTCATGACCGCCCATGGCACTATTGAAAATGCGGTGGAAGCGATGCGTATCGGGGCATTTGACTATATCCTAAAGCCGTTTTCATTAAATGAAATCGAGGTGAAGGTCGAAAGAGCAATTCAGAGAAATACGCTCTTGACGAGAAATCTGGTTGGAAAGGACTCCGATGATCACTTTGGCGAACTCATTGGGAAAGAGGAGAACATCCAGAAGATTTACAGGATCATTGAAAAAGTGGCCCCGCAGCCGACCTCTGTTCTGGTTTTGGGCGAAAGTGGCACGGGAAAAGAGATTGTAGCAAGAGAGATTCACAAAAGAAGCACGCGTTCCACAAAGCCGTTTGTGACGGTGAACTGTGCCTCTCTGGCTGAAACACTTCTGGAAAGCGAGCTCTTTGGACATGAAAAAGGAGCATTTACCGGGGCGCTTTTCCAGAAGAACGGCCGATTTGAGCTGGCAAACGGAGGAACCCTTTTTCTGGATGAAATCGGAGAAATCAGTCCTGCGATTCAGGTCAAGCTTTTACGTTTCCTCCAGGAAAAAGAATTCGAACGCGTGGGGGGCACGAAAACGATAAAGGTGGATGTCAGAATTATTGCGGCGACCAATCGGGAAATAAAACAAGAAGTTCTGGAAAAACATTTTAGAGAGGATCTCTACTATCGGTTAAACGTGGTGACCTTAAAACTCCCTCCCCTCAGAGAAAGACCCGGCGATATCGAACGGCTCTGTCAGCATTTCCTCAAGAGGTATAATCAGGAACTTAATAAGCAGCATCGCCTCTCTCCAGAGGTCTTAAACCTCTTCACAAAATACCGTTGGCCGGGAAATATCCGGGAACTGGAAAATGTCATTGAAAGGGGCGTCGTGCTTTCGGAGGAAGAAGAGATCCGGCTGGCGGATATTCCAGCCGAAATGCTTGAAGAAGGCATCGGTCTCAAACCGACCTTATCCACGGATGGGCCGCTCAAACTTCCGGATCAGATGGATACTCTGGAACTGGAAATATTGAAAAAGACACTGGAAGAAAATCACTGGAACCAAACCAAAACCGCAAAGATTCTTGGATTAAAGCGAAGTTCATTACAATACAAAATGAAAAAATATGGTCTTATATAAAAGACTTGCGCTATTGCGGCTGGCTCTTTTGGTCCTTATCTTGTCACTCGCCTCTAACCCTGCGATGTCTGCATCGGAGGAGCTCCAGGTTCTAAAAGGTAAAATGACCGTCCTGCAGGACCAGATCGCCCAGGAGGAAATCCAGGGGAAAAACCTGGCCATCAAGGAATCTCAGCTGACCAAAAAAATAAAGCTTTTGAAGAAAGACGCCCGTTCCAAGCCAAGCCTTCTTTCGAATCTCCGGATTGAAAGTTTGCTTAAAGAATTGCGTGAAAACCTGATAATCCAGCAGGAGAACGAAAATCGGCGTTCTCTTCTCGAAGAGCAGATCATTCAGACAAAAGCGGATCTCGATTCCAAAATGGAAGTTGAGGTCAGCAGGCTGATCGAATCCGCCCGGGAAGCCTTCAAGACCGGCGACGAAGCGCGGTCTGACCGATTCTATCAGGAAGCGCTTCACCTGATGGAAGAGCGGAAACAATTTCAAACAGAAGCGATTGTCCTTTCTCCCGCTCCTCCCCCTTTCGGAGAATTCATCCTGGATGGAAAAGAGTCGCTCGATAAACTAAGGGAAATCGCCGACTTCGCCATTCACGATCTTGAAAATATCCGAAAGGAAATTAGACTTCTCTAAGAGAATAAAAAAAGAATTCAGGAAGAAATTGCACTCCGAAAAAACCTGGTCAAGTACCCGGGCCTGCTGGAAAGAGGCGAGAGCAACCCCCCCTTTCGGATTGAATCGATCGAAAAAGAACTGATTCAATTTGAAAAAAAAGGCAAAATATTGGAAAATAAACTAAGTCAAATTCAGGAATCAAGCAAGCTTCTCTCCAGGAAAGTCCGGGAAATCGAGCGGATTATCCAGCAAAAAGAACCTTAACTAAGGGACCCCCTTGAAATATTTTAAACGCATCTTTTTATTGGCCATTTGTCTTATCACCTCCCTTTTTCTAGTCAACTGTGCATCCCGTCCGATTTCCCAGGAGGGATACCGGGCTCTAGAAAAAGGAAACATCGACGAAGCGATCCGCTTCTTTAAAGAGGATCTTCAGCATAATCCGGATGACACCCGGGCGAGAAACAATCTCGCGGTCGCCTATATGCGCCAGATACGTTATGAGGACGCTTTTAATGAGCTGCAAAAAGTGATCGCTCAAAAGCCGGAAGACGCAAGAGCCCACTATAATTTGGCGCTCGTGTATTATTACAAAAGACTTCTAAACGAAGAGATTGAGGAATATCGAAAGTGCATCGCTTTGCTCCCTTCCCATTACGGTGCTCATTTAAATCTTGGGCATGCCCTCCTTTCAAAGGGGGATAAGGCCGGGGCATTGGAACAATACCAATGGGTCATTGAGAAAAATCCATACAATGCTAAAGTCAATTTCATTCTCGGAATTCTCTATAGTGAATTAAAAGAGGATCAAAAGGCCATAAAATTATTCAGTCATTATCTCGAGCTTGATCCGCAAGGTCCTTTTGCCAAGGAGGCCAAAAACCATTTGGCAGAACTTGGAAAGAAACCTTTCACTCCTGATTCTTCGAAAAAGTCGATCAAGGAAAATGAATGAAAAACATTCTTCCGGTCGTGTTTTGCTATAGTCTCTTGATTTTGGGTGCGGGACATTCGGCGCAGGCTGAAAAAATCAGGTCTGAGATTTCTACCGGGCTTGATCTGAAATATGTCGATAATGTGATATCCATCATTGACTCAAACGGAAATAGTTTGGAAAGGGAACCGGATTTCATTTATGAACCCTATCTGGTTTTTCGGCTAAAGATAAAAGACCCCGTTTATTCGCAAAAAGTTGCGGTTACTTTTTCTTACGATGGTTATATAGATCATTCTGTACTAGACTATCCCAGTTACGCGCTTCTTTTCGAGCAAGGGATGGGGGAAAATACATTTTTGACTTTGAAATACTCCCTCATCCCGTATTTAATCGTGGGAGACGAAGACCCTACGAATGCAAATACGTCGAATCCAATAGATTCCGGCCTCAATTACCGGTTGCAGAACTTTACGGTCTCAATCGATAGAGATTTAAACAGACAATTGAACGTTTACCTCTATGGAAGAGAAATGCTAAAAGACTACAACATTCCTTTGGCATACCGCACGGCCATCGCCAATAAATTTGGGGGAGACGTCACTTACTATGTGAGCCGGCAGACGCTCTTGTTGCTCGGGATATCTTATGAAATCAATGAATCTCAAAAAGGAACACCCGTTGGATCGGCCATACCCTATCTGGACGATACCGACTACACCTCTCCCGGGTTTAGCATTCTAGGGCTCCGACATTTGAATTCAAAAAATATCTTTCGTCTGAAATACCTTTTTAAACTGCGAAATTATGCGACTTCCGATCCTTCAGAATTGCTTCATTTTGCCAGAAATGACCGGATTCATGATATCTTGATCTCCAATACTTTTAAATTCAATTCACAATGGTCCTGGAAATCAAGTTATGAACATTTCAGGAGGGATTCTGATCATTCATATGCTGACTATACTGAAAACAGCTTGACCATCGGGATAGATTATCTTTTTTAACGCGTCATTTGACAGGAGTGATTGAAAAAGGCCCATTTAAATAGGAGACCCCTTATTGGCGTTACACCAGATTTCAACGGAAATCGTCCTGAATTTGGAGGAAATGAACCGACCTGTTTTGTCCGAACCCGGTATCTCAACGCAATTTGGGAAATGGGCGGAATTCCCGTGATTCTTCCACTTACACAGAAGAAGGGCGCGGCTCGAATTGTCCTTGATAAAATCGACGGCCTGCTCCTGACCGGAAGCGGACCTGACATTCCCCCTTCTTATTATAACGAAAGACAGAAATACAAATATCAACTCATTCACCCTTCCCGAACCCAGTCTGAAATGGCTCTGTGCCGCCATGCGCTGAAAGAAAATCTCCCGATTCTTGGAATATGCGGCGGGACTCAGCTACTGAATGTCACACTAAAGGGATCACTGGTACAGGATATTCCTTCAGAAGTGAGTACTTCGATTTCCCACCGGCAGAAAGAAAAATTTGAAAAGACTTCTCACTGGGTCCATATCGCGCCAGACACCTTGCTTTACAAGATTTTGAGAGAATACCAGATTAAGGTTAATTCCTCACATCATCAGTCGATAAAAAAGACAGGTCGAGATATCAAGATCAATGCAGTCTCTCCGGATGGCGTCATCGAAGGGGTTGAGATTCCAGGCCATCCATTCGCACTGGGAGTACAATGGCATCCCGAGTGGATGGTTCAGAAAGATAAACCCTCCAGAAAGATATTAAAAGCTTTTATCGACGCAGCAAATATTGCCAGACAAAACTAGGTCACTCCATTTCCTTTTTGACAAATCTTGTCTTTTTTAATATATTTTTAACAATGGCGTGAATTTATATTTAAGATTTATTATTTCTAGCTTTTTGTCGTTGCGGGCCCGACTCCATCTGATGAGAAAAAGAAATGATGTCTATTGTTGGAAAGATGGATCTCCTCTTAAAAAATTTAAAATCCCATTCCCTGTTCCTGATCGTTGCCTGCCTCGAATTCACAATCGGCTGGGCTGATTTTCATACCAGCTACTGGCTTTCCCTCAGGGTCCTTTATATCGTCCCGATCTTTCTAGCCACGTGGTACGGCTCCCGTGGCATGGCATTCGGAATTTCCATCATTTCTGCCACCATCGGTTCGCTTGACCTGTACCGGGAACTGCTTCCGGGCGCAACAAACTGGATTTTTATTTATAATTTATTGGAAGAAGGACTCCTCTTTTCATTCTTTTTCCTCTTTATTTTCCAATTAAAAATCCAATACTTCAGGAGTTTCCAGGAAAAAGAAGAACTTCTGAAAGCCAATTCTTTCCTGAATGCCACTTTGGAATCAACAACAGATGGCATTTTGGTCGTCGACAAGGAAGGGAAAACAATCTATTTGTACAATGATCGATTCCTGACCCTGTGGCAAGTACCACAAAGCCTCGTTCAGAGTATTAAAGAGAGCCGTGATGACCACCCGTTATTGACCTTCGTAACGTCACAATTGAAAGACCCCGTTTCATTCTTCGAAAAGGTCAGAGAGCTTTACAGCCATCCTGATGCGGAAAGTTTTGACACCCTCGAATTGGCAGATGGAAGGGTATTTGAACGTTACTCCAGGCCGCAATTGCTCGAGGGCAAGAACTTTGGGAGAGTCTGGAGTTTTCGGGACGTCAGTGAAAGGAAAAGAGCCGAGATTGAACTTCTCAAATCAATGAAACTGGAGTCCATAGGCCTCCTGGCCGGAGGGATAGCCCATGATTTCAATAATATTTTAACGGCAATCCTGGGGAACGTTTCACTTGCCAAACTGGGTATTGATCCTGACAATGCTTCTTCTGTTTATCTTAATGAGACCGAAAAGGCGGTTCTCAACGCAAGAGATCTGGCCAACCAATTATTAACTTTTACAAAGGGGGGAGCTCCTCAAAAAAAAATCGTTTTCCTCCCTCCCCTTTTAAAGGAAGCGATTACTTTTGCCCTAAGAGGATCTCACATTCAGTCGAAATTTTATTTTCCTGATAATCTCTGGACCACCGAAATCGACCCCGGGCAGATCACGCAATTGGCTCATAATCTCGTGATTAACTCAAAACAGGCCACCGGAGAAGGAGGAGAAGTCGTCATTCGGGCTGAAAACATTTTAATGGATGATCTGACAGCACAAAAGTTCTCATTGGAACCCGGTTTTTATCTCCTGATCTGTTTTAAAGATAATGGCAGGGGAATTCCGGAAAAAGATATTGGCAAGATATTCGATCCGTTCTTTACGACAAAAGACGGGGGATCTGGATTGGGCCTGTTTTCAGCCTATTCCATTGCCAAGAATCACGGCGGCACCATTACCGTCGAATCGCAACCCGGCCGGGGCGCATCCTTTCTTGTCTACCTCCCTGCCGTGACCGACAATCCGATTAAAGGGTCTGATACAAAACAGTCTTCCATTACATTTGGATCCGGGAAGATACTCCTCATGGACGACGATGAAACAGTCAGAAATATGGCAACCCGGATGCTCCAGACCCTGGGATATGAGGTTTCCGTGGCGAGCAAAGGTGAAGAGGCATTTGAAATGTATAAGAATGCCAAGAAAACAAACGCGTCTTACGATGCGGTCATTCTTGACCTGACCTGACTATTCAGGGAGGAAAGGGAGGGAAACAGACGCTCAAGGAGTTATTAGCCTACGATCCTGAGGTACGGGCAATCGTCTCCAGCGGGTACTCGAATGACATGGTTCTCTCTAAATACCTGGAATTCGGATTTAAGGGTTCTGTACCGAAACCTTATCGTATTCAAGACCTCGGCAGAACATTAAACTCAATATTAAAAAACGCGGCAACTGAATCTTAGTACAGATCGCCTAAAAAAGCTGACAAACGGAGTCGCCGGTCAAGCCCATCTCAATCTACGGGTTAGTCAGGGGAATCGTATTTACCGGTCCAAATATGGAAAGGGAATGGTCAAATTGGGACGACTTTCCAACGATTAACAGGGTCATCCCGTCGGGGTGTATATATTTCTGGGCAACTCTCAGGACATCCTCGCGAGTCACTTTGGATACATGGTCTCTGAACTGTTCCATAAAATCTTCCGGAAGATGATAGTATTCGAGTGAGATCTGTCTCGAGACAATCTGCGCCGAATTCGTAAATGAAAATATGAAAGAATTTAAAAAGGAGTCTTTTGCCAATCGGAGTTCTTCGGCGCTCACAGGCTCGTCTCTCATTTTCTTGATGTTTTCAAGAATTGCCGAAACGGACTGAATCGTATTTTTAGACATGGTCTGACTAAAGGCAAAAAAGGTTCCCACCTCAATATTACCGGGATTGAAAACTGTTCCGACAGAGTAGGCCAAACCCTTGCGGGTTCTGACTTCCTGAAAAAGCCTGCTGGAGAAGGCCTGCCCGCCAAGAATGTCGTTCATCACAGAGAGAGGAAAGTAATCCGGGTTGTTTTGTTTGATTCCAAGATGCCCGATTCGAATTGAAGACTGCGTGAGGTCCTTTTCAACCAGATTAACGGTTGATTTATATTCCGGATGAATGGGGGTGAATTCTGGAAGCATCTCCTTTCTTTTTTCCCAATTCTTAAATTTATTTTCCAGTTTTTGTATCACCTCTTCTGATTTGAAATCTCCGGCAACTCCCAGAATGATGGCATCCGGATGAAAATACTTCGAATAGTACTCGATGCAATCCTGGCGTTTAATCTGGGAAATCGTATCCAGTGTCGTCTCTCTTGCAAAGGGGCTCTCCGTCCCATAAAGCAGTTTTAAAAACTCGCGGCTTGCAATACTGGACGGGTTATCGTTCTTCCGCCGGATATTTTCAACCTCCTGATTCTTCAACAGCTGCAATTTTTCTTCCGAAAACTTCGGATGCAAGAGAATATCCGAAAACAAATCCAGGCCCTGGTCAAAGTCTTTAGTCAGAACATTCAAACCACCGCCACCGGCTTCACCCCCAATCCAGATCGAAATTGAAGCGGAGAGAAATTCCAGCTCTTCATCGACCTCATCACCCGATTTTTCACCGGCACCCCCCGTCCGCATCAAGGCACCGGTCATCGAAGCGAGTCCGATCTTGTCGGCCGGCTCATAGATGCTCCCGGCTTGAACCATAAACGAGATATTCACGAGGGGGAGTTCATGATCCTCGAGGAGGTAAAGCACCATTCCGTTCGACAATTCTGTCCGCTTGCCTTTCGGAGGATGAAACACGAGCGGTTCAAATTGCAGGGAAGGTGGCGTCGCCCGGCATTCTGCCCCATAGGACGCCAAAAAAACAAAGACCAAAAGAACAAATAAAGATATTTTGAACTGGCTATGGTTTTTCATTTTGGACCTTTTCGTTCGAACCCGTTTTGCTGAGAGTCGCGACTACTTTATTGGCATTCACAAAGTATTTTTGAGCCACCCGGATAATGTCCTCCGCCTTGACATTTTCCAGTTCCTTGCGAATTCTCAAGAGATATTTCCAATCCCCGGTTAATGCCTCATAATAAGAGAGTTGGCCCGCCAATCCGCTGTTAGATTCCATCCCTCTGATGAGCGATCCATCAAATTGATTCTTCAATTTCTGGATTTCGGTCGAGCTCACCGGTTCTGTCTTCAAGAGCGAAATTTCATCATCAATGCCTTGCTCAAGCTCTTCCAGGGAATGAGGTGCCCTGGGTGCTGCAGTTATGAAGAACAGGCTCGGGTATTTTCCTCCAGGCGTCGCGGAATCTGTCCCGATCGATTGGGCAATCTGTTTTTGGACGACAAGATGTTTGTACATACGGGACGTACGCCCATCGGACAGAAGAGAGTCGATAATGTCAAAAATAATACTGTCGGCATGACTCACCGCAGGGCGATGGTATCCGATATAAATTAGAGGATTCGCATCAAATTCAATGTGCGTCCTCCGTTCCCCTTCCTGCCTCGGTTCAACAAAAGGTACCGCCGGCGGAACAGGTCGGGACGGAATGCGGCCAAAGGTCTTCTCCATTTCCCGAATGACCTGATCGGGTTGAATGTCTCCGACGATCGAAATGACAATATTGTTAATGCCATAATAGGTTTTAAAGAAATCTTCTGTCTGCTTGCGGCTTAGTGATTGCACATCCTGCGACCAACCGATCACAGGCAATCCGTACGGATGAACCCAAAACGCCGTACGCATGAGCGCTTCATAAAGCTTGCCGTTTGGAGAATTCTCTGTCCGCATCCTCCGTTCTTCCAGAACCACCTGTTTCTCTTTGTAGAATTCTCTCAGTACGGGGTGGGTCATTCGATCACTTTCAAGTGCAATCCAGAGGGAAAGCCTGTTAGAAGGGAGGCTGACGGTATAATTTGTAAAATCTTTTCCGGTCGACGCATTAAATCCGGTCGCCCCGTTCCGCCGGTAGATTTCTCCCACTTCATTCGGTATGGAATAGAGACTCTCTTTTTTTTCAAGCAAATCCATCGTCGCTTCCAGTTTCTTTATTTTCTCCGCATTTCCAAGTTCACCACGCTCCCGCTCTTCTTTCAACTCGGCAAAGGTCCTATCCAGACTTTCAAGAACGGGTTTCTCTGACGGATAGTCTTTGGTGCCGATTTTCTCAGTCCCTTTAAATGCCATATGCTCGTAAAGGTGGGCAATGCCTGTGATTCCCGGAATTTCATTGACAGAACCTGCCTTATAAGTAATCTGGAAAGAAACGGTCGGAGAAGCATGCCTCTCAACCATTAACAAGACCAGACCATTCTTAAATGAGTGTTTAATCACCCGGCTGGATAAATCTTCGGCCCGACTCTCGAACATCGGGGAAAGAAGAACCATAACAAAAAGTATCCGTGCTAACCTTTTTCCCATAGGTATCAGACCCTTACTTTATCCAGTTCCTAATTTGTAAAATGTCGTCGCAATAGTAATCCGGCTGAGCGGCTTTGAGTCGATCAGGTTGGGTCAGTCCATAACCCACCGCACAGGAGCTTGCACCGGCACTTCTCGCAGCCTGAATGTCATTGACGCCATCCCCGATCATTAAAGTCCTCTCCGGAGCAACCTCGAGGTCTTCGATGACTTCAAGCAACATCTGCGGATCAGGTTTCAGGCGAGTTTCCGGCAGACTCCCGACAATCAATGTGAAATAATCCCTGATCTTGAGACCATCCATAATCCTGGAGGTATAATCGGCCGGTTTATTGGTCACAACCGCCCGATGTTTCTGTTCGTAATATTTCAGAACTTCTTCGACACCAGGATAAAAAGTGGTGGAATCAACCAGGTGATTCAAATAGTGTCTTCGAAATACCTGTATTGCATTTTCAAATTCGGGTCCCGACTCTATTCCGATTGCCTTTCCCAGCAGTTTCCGGACACCATCTCCGATGTAACTGTAAATGGTCTCAACTTCTCTCTCGGGAAATCCAAGTTCTTTCAAACATAAGTTGACAGCGAGGGCCAGGTCTCCTTTGGTGTCGAGAAGGGTGCCGTCCAGATCAAATATGAGTAGATCAAATTCTTTCATAAATTCCTATCGAAAGTGGCTTGCGTCGCCCCCTCAATCGGCAAAGCCGAATTGAGCCTCCCCGTCTCGCTCACTTTGTTCGCTGGGAAAGTCTTGTTAAGGGATTTTGATCACGAAGGGTTCTACCCTCCTGAGTGTCTCATCCACGATATAACTGTTGCCGAGATGCCTGACCTCTCCATCCATATTTTGGACATTTTTGGGATCGACGATAATCTCTCTGACTTCGTTAAGATGAACGGCCAGTCTGTCCAGGGCCCAGGTTGCAGGCCCTCCAACCGCATTTCCCTTCAAATCATAAAGGCTTCCCCAGGTCTGTTCGACAAATTGAGATCGGTCCGGCACCCAGCTGATCAGGGCCTTTTGATGAATCAGTTTTTCTGCATATTTATCGCGGGCACTCAGGGCAAATATGGCGTGTTCCTCTTTCACCAGAAAAAAATCATAATCTCTGCGCCAGGCGGTATTCACCCCTGCTTGAATCTGATCGATTGAAACGGTTTTGACCTCTGAGAGCTCTTTGTAATCAACCGCAGGGATGAGAAATTTAACCCCGATCCAGACAAAGGCGAGAAACAACAGAACCGGGAAAACCGTCCCTGTAAGCAGGGAAGAAAAACCTTTCGGAACATCAGGATTTTCCTCTTCTTGCATTCGCCCTGCACTCCCTTTGTTAAGTTTTTCAATATAAGGGAAATGTCGTCAGGATTCAATTCTTTTTTGCCTTGCATTGGAATACCGATCCACCTAGAATGAGCACTTTTAAATTCGGAGGAGAGCATGACTCGATCGCAAATACTCTTTGAAAAAGCCAAAAAGCTGATACCTGGCGGGGTAAACTCTCCAGTCCGGGCATTCAAAGCGGTGGGTGGAAATCCGTTATTTATCAAAAAAGCACAGGGATCAACCATAACTGATGAAGATGGAAATCGATACCTCGACTTCGTCCTATCATGGGGTCCGATGATTTTGGGGCATTCACACCCCCTCATCCTGGATAAAATACGGAAAGGGCTGAATCATGGAACAAGCTTTGGAGCATCGACTTCGCTAGAGATTGATATGGCCGGGTTAATTCATCAGGCGATGCCATCTATCGAAATGGTCCGAATGGTCAGCTCCGGAACGGAAGCCGCGTTAAGTGCAATCCGGCTCGCCCGCGGATATACGGGAAGAAACAAAATATTAAAATTTGAAGGATGCTACCACGGCCATTCGGACTCACTACTTGTCAAGGCTGGTTCCGGAGCCGCGACGCTTGGGATTCCTGACAGCGCTGGAATTCCGAGAGATTTTGCAAAACATACCCTGACCGGCACCTATAATGATCTTGGATCGGTCAATCGTTTAGTCAAAAAATTTGGATCGGATCTGGCGGCCATTATCGTGGAACCCGTCGCAGGGAATATGGGACTCGTTCTCCCTTCAGAAGGCTTTCTGGAGGGGTTAAGGAAAATCTCCTCGCGAAATGGAAATCTCCTGATCTTTGATGAAGTCATCACGGGTTTCCGTCTTTCCTATGGCGGAGCCCAGGAATATTACGGGATCAGTCCCGACCTCACCTGTCTGGGAAAAATCATTGGAGGAGGATTGCCGGTCGGAGCTTATGGCGGCAAAAGAAAGATCATGTCCCATATTTCCCCCATGGGTGCTGTCTATCAGGCGGGAACGCTTTCGGGAAACCCTCTTGCCATGAGAGCCGGAATTGCCGCGCTTCAGCTCCTCAAGAAAAAGAAGCCTTATGATTCACTTGCAAAAAAGACTTCATTTCTCGCCGAAGAAATTCGAAAAGCGGGTAAAAAAGAGAACATCGCACTTTCTGTTAACCAGATCGGTTCGCTCTTTACCCCCTTTTTCACTTCCCGATCCGTTACCGACTATCCATCGGCAAAGAGCTCCGATACCCGTCGATATGGAAGGTTTTTCAACCTGATGCTTAAGGAAAGGATCTATCTCCCACCTTCACAGTTTGAAACTTCATTTCTTTCTACGGCCCATTCCGACAGAGATCTGGAAAAAACGATCCTTGCAGTCCGAAAGGTGTTTAAGAAACTTTAAAAATAAAGTGTTTCCAATTAAGATTTGACAATATTCTCTTAAATCTCTAAATTCTAAAAATAAATATTTGAAATCGACGCGTTTAAAATGGGGAGAAAAAAACACGACACGATTGAAACTTTTTTCATTGTCGCTCCTGCTGGCAATCGGCACTACGGCTTGTTCCCACGCCCTGCACATCACTAATCTTGATTCCTATGACACTCCTCCTTTGGTTCCCGCAGCTGATTCGATAAGAATCGGTGTGAAGTCACAAGATTTAGTCCATAAAGATAATTCGAGATATATCGTCGCGATCGTCCAGTCACTTCAAGATCAATCGGGCGGCATGATCAAACATGTCACCTTTCCGTTTGATCCATCTGTTCAAGAGGGTCAGGTCGATCTGTTGCTCGATATTTCAATTTTTCCTAAATATTCAGGAAGAAAGAGCAACTTCTTTATCAATTGGCCCGGATTCTTGATTTGGGCGCCGGCAATCTGGGGATATGGGTATCAGGCGGAAATCCAAACCCATGTCAATATCCAGGACTTAAGGACAAAAAACACCAAAGAAATGACTATTTCGACCAGCTTTTCCTTTAGAGAATCTGAAATGGATCGAACCTGGACTGAAATCGGCTGGCTTGAAGTAAGCTTGATTCCCTTCTTTAGCGGATTTTATTTTACTCAATACGACCCGGATGTCACAAAAGATTTTATCACGAAGGTCTCTCCAACCTATGGATTCTTTGTCACCAAAAAAATAATTGAAGCCATAACGGAAGTGAGGACCTATAAAAAACCAGATCTTTAAAAATCGCCTTTCCAGCGCTTTCCTGAAAGTAATAAAAAACGGGGGTTTCCAACTTAATTTTTGCGGAACACTTGTCCTTGTCTTCTCCCTGTTCGCAGGAGGCTGTGCTGTCAGTTTCAGGGGAGTGCAAAAATTGGATCCTTCGCTCAACTGGAAAACTCTGGGGACTGAACATTTCATCGTTTACTTTCATGACGGAGAAGAAGCTCAGGGAAGAAAAGCGGCCCAGTATGCCGAAGAGATCCAATTGCTCCTCGTTGAAAAACTAAAATGGCCTCCCGCCTCGGAAAAAACCCACATCGTCCTCCTGGACTTTATTGATAGTCCTTATGGCGCCACGCTCCCCTTCCCTCACAATGCAATCTATATTGGTTTGACGCCTCCTTTCGGCAGTCCCGTTCCCTTTCTGGTGGGTTACGATAACTGGCTGAAGGAGGTCATTGCTCACGAGTATGTTCATGTCCTTCATCTGGATATGCATGAAGGCGTTTCAACCATTATTCGCAAGATCTTTGGACGTGAACCGTTTCCTGTCCTGGTATTTAACGGTGCATTTCCGAATTTAATCCAACCCGATTGGTTGATCGAGGGCTTGGCAACCTATGAGGAAAGTGCTCTGGGAGTCAGTGACCGGAGGGATAATCCCTACGCGGAGATGATTTTGAGAATGGCAGTTCTTGAAAATCATTTTCCGACCATCGATCAGGCGGGTGGAATGGAGAGCTGGCCCGGGAACCAGATTCAATACCTGTTTGGCGCCCGATTCTACGATTTCCTTTCGAAAAGATTTGGCGAGCAAGTTCTCATCAATTTAAGCAGGGAATATAGCAGCAAGGTTGGACCTTTTTTTGTCGATTCGACCGCAAGAATTATTCTCGGACAATCTTATTCCTCCCTTTGGAATCAGTGGAAAGATGAGATAACCGTTGCCGCTCTTAAGAAGAGAGCCTCCGTGGTCCAGGAAGGAATCACAAAAACTGACTCACTCACTCATCGAGGAGATTATACCCTGGGACCCAAAATGAGTCCGGACGGAAATTGGCTGGTTTATACGTCAATCAATGAAGATGAATTCCCTTCTCTACGACTTATCCAGATTCAGACGGGTCAGGATCGCAAATTAATTTCCAGAAACCTCGGGTTCGAATCTTCTTGGTCCAGAGATGGAAAGAAGCTTGCCTTTTCTCAGCTGGAAATTTTCAATAACTATTCCGAATTGAGCGACCTCTACCTCTATGACATGAATAAGAGAAATCTCAGCCGCCTGACCTATGGCAAGAGATTCAGGGACCCTGATTTTAACCCCGATGGCAGGAGTTTGGTCGCCATTGAAAATCAGAAGGGCAGTACCCGAATTATTCTTTATCAGCTTGATTCGGGTCTCACCGAAACCGTTGACTGGACAGACCCTGATACGGTATTGAGTCACCCGAGATGGTCTCCGGATGGAAAAACGATTGTTGCCTCAGGATGGAAAGGCGGCCTGACCGGTCTATTTCTTCTTCAAATGGATCAAAAAAAAATGATTCCCCTTCTTCTGGACCGATATATGAATTTGACCCCCGCTTGGACACCTGACGCCAAAAACATTGTTTTTTCCAGTGACCGGGGGGGAATTTACGATCTCTATTCCTTAAACCTGGAATCCCGGACAATATCTCAATTGACACATCTCCTGGGCGGAGCTTTCACCCCTGAAGTGTCCCCTGATGGAAAAGGAATCATTTTTTCCGGGTACCATAGTCACGGATTTGACCTTTTTAGAATGAACTGGCCGTCAACCGTAGACCGGAGTCTTGTTAGTTCTGTTCCGGAAGAACAAATCGCTCTCGAAGACCCGAAACTCCCTGTTAACGCCCTCTCGGAAACCTATTCTTCATGGCCCACCGTTCTGCCCCGATTCTGGATGCCACTTGCCGGTGGAGACGAATCAGGCCTTCAACTGGGGGGAATGACCGCCGGCACAGATATCCTGGGCCGGCATCGTTACGATGCACTTTTGTTATATGGTCTTTCCTCAGGCCGGCCCGCCGGTTCATTTCAATACGACAACAACGCTTTCTACCCAACTTTGCACTTCGGGATGGACTTTCTGCCACTTGTGTACCCCAACCTGTTATTAAATTCCCAAGGAAAGGAATTGGACTATTGGGAAAATAGATTTCGAACAGAATTGGACATTTCCTATACCTGGAACCGGGTAGCGAAGGTCAATCTCTTAAAAGGAGGGTATATTTATGAATCCTTTTCATCCCTTTCAACCGTTCCACAGGTCGGTCCTCAGCCTCAAACCGGTTCGTTGCGGGGACTCCATCTAACTTATTTATTAAATACATCAAAAGAATTTGGATTTTCGATCAGCCCGGAAAAAGGTCGTAAAATTCAAATTCACTCTGCCTGGTTTACAGACCGGCTCGGAAGTGACTTCAATCAAAACCGATTCGTCGCTTCGTGGCATGAATATATTCCGTTCTTCTTTGATCATCAACTCGTTGCGGCCCGGCTCACTGCCGCTTCTTCAACGGGGGATCCCCTTGTACAGCGGGCGTTTCAGGTCGGTGGCCCCGATTTTATGGAGGAAACCATTGTTCCGGAACAGAGTGACTTTTTTCTCAGAGGCTATTCCATACGGCTTCTTAGAGGAAACAAAGCCGCCATAGGTTCATTGGAATACCGATTTCCCATTTATAACATCGAACAGGGTTACCGGTCATGGCCCTTCTTCTTCAAACGAGTACACGGTGCTCTCTTTTTTGATATCGGAAACGCCTGGGATCAGGATACTGCCTTACCTGATTTTAGAAGGGGGTTTGGAGCCGAATTCAAGACGGATATGCTTTTTTCTTACCTGCTACCTCTCAGACTTCGCCTGGGTGTCGGAAGAGGCGTCGATACCCAGGGGGTCACTCAATTTTATTTTATGACCGGAAACAGTTTTTAGGCTTAGATGGCCTCGTTTCATCGTTCCGGATTAGACTCAATCCATTGTTCACTCAATATTCAAGTCAGTCAAGACTGCCTGAAGCGGAATAACGTCCATCGCGTCATTCCGAAAATCCACCCCTTCCATTGAAAATTTGGCAAAACCGGACATTTTAGCCTTGAACGTAAAAATAGCCAAAACACCTGAACCCGTTATTCCACTGACTTGTCCCACCCGCGTAAGACCGATGATAATCCGACCTTGTTCAGGTTGATTCGAATTGAGAAATAAGACCTGTTGGTGATCTTGGGACAGGAAATTGCCTTGCAACACTTTTACCAATTCCAGCAAATTAGGATTATACATCAGGTAAAACGGGGCGGAAAAGAGTCTTTCGACCTGATTAATGGCAATGGTCAGAAAAACCTGCTCTCCCACGTGGATGAGGCTCGAAGAGGGTGTCCCGACGATTAAAGAAGGGGCTGGATTGGGAGTAGTCGCGTTTCCATCTGAATGAGTGACCGAATCCGAAGTTGTCGCGTTATTTTGGAAGGTCACTGTCGATTGGGGAGAAAGTTTGGTGAATATGTCTTTGCGGTCTTCTTTTCTTTCGCTGCCTGAAATAGGAGGCGGGGGCGGGGCGGAATTGTCAGCTTCCGGGCTTTCTTCTTCTTTCAGGTTCAGGGATTCCGTCTGATGGGAAGGGCGATTGTCCCTGGGACTATTTCGATCCGAATTCAATCCTTGGCTTGACGGTTTTTTCCCGGACGTTGAATCGAGTTGTTTTTCAATCCGATTGCTCAGATGATCATACGCCTCCTCATTTGCCGCCGCACAACCTATGATCGGTAATAGAAGCAACCAAAAAGAAACGTTCCAAAATTTCTTTGTCATCAATGAATCAGGAACCCATCAATTCGCCAGTAACCCAGGTCAAGGGAGGAAGAGGAGCAGGAGGAGCAGGAGGTGGAGTCGGAGCAAGAAGATTATTAATTTCGAAATTTGGATTACTGCTTCCGATAGCAATAGCCTTAAAGGTCAGCTGGATCATAACGCCGCTTCCTTTAACTCCCGCTCCATTCTGTTGAGTAACACCAACCACGAGGCGATTATTGGTATTAGATTGGAGTGCGGCAAGATAATTCACCTTAACACCGCCATTGTCTTCAAAAAAAGTTCCCGGAGCAAATGAAACAAAAGTGACCAGGCTGGGGTTAAATACCAGATCAAAGGCTGCCGCCGAAGAAAGACTCGATAAATTAGTGACCTCCACATCCAGAGTAATCGTATCCCCTTGAACTGACTTTTTGGTCACGCTAATCAAATTGCTGGTGACATTCGTAGAAGAGGGTAAAAAATCCGGAGTAATGCTTGTACTGACGGGTGCTCCGGCACCGCCGCCCCCTCCGCTGCTTCCGCCGCAGGCTGAAAAAATCAGAACAAGGGTGCAAATCAAGGCCAGGGATAAGAGCCCCCGAGTCCTCCTGATCATCGTTTGAAAAATTGCCAGTGTAAATTTTGCAATTGTCATATTTTCCATTATTGAACCTTTCCAAAATTAATTGCCATAATCGTCAAATCTTTTCCGTCCACAATCCCGTCGTTATTCAAATCCGTCAGAGCATTCCAATTGGTTTTTGAAGGATCAGACCCAAAGGCACGTCCGAGTTCCTCCAGATCATATCCGTCAATTCGGTTAGCCGATGCGGGAATAAGCATGCTGACATTTCCTGCATCCCCGAGTATCGCAGACCTCGTCACAAAAGCGGCGTCGACTCCGCAAACCTTGTTGCCTGTCGTTGAGACGCAGAATCGATAATGATAGAAAGTATTTGCTAACAGGCCATTTACATCCTGATGAAAGTCGAGGGGAGTGTTTCCGGAAATAATCTGACTCGTGGTATTTGTACCGTAGGTCTGGTCTGTGCCGAATTCAAACCATGCGGTTCCAGAATTCCCGTTGGCATTGCCAACCCCGGAAAAATTGGCGGAGTTTGTGGTCAAAAGCGTTACGGGACCTGACGTCGCATTCGCCAGGAGGGTATAGACTTCAGTCCGGACACTTTCCTCATTTCCCGCTTTATCCGTGGAAAAAAACTTGAGGGTGGTATCGGCCATAATCGATATCGGTCCTGTATAGAGAAGCGATGTCACCGTCGGAATTGAACCATCTGTCGTAAAATAGGTTTCAGAACAGCCGGAATTGTTATCTGAACAGGCGAGACTCACTGTTTGACTTGTCCCATAACTTCCTCCCGGCGGGGAAGCCAAGGTCGCAGGAACAACAGAATCAATGATATAAGTCTGTGTCTTAACCGGTTCTAAATTTCCAGCGACATCTTTTGAAAAGAATTTTAGTGTCGTATTTGACGATATGAGAATGGGAGTTGTATAGACGGCTGACGATGTCGTTGGAATCGTTCCATTCGTCGTGTAGTAAGTTGCCGCACAACTGGAAAACTTGATGGTACACATTAAACTGACGCTCTGCGGTGTGCGATAGGCCCCGGCCGAAGGATTCGCAGCGGTAATCAGGCCGTCGACTGAAAAGGCCGCCGGCAGGCTGATAGAGAGCCCGCCTCCTGCCACAGGATTCGTCACCGTGACATTATAAGTTCCCACTTGCAGAGAGGTATTGAGCCAGTAAATGGAAATCCTGCTGCTGGAAAGGTAAACAAAAGGATGCGCTGCCGTAGCCGGTACCGTTGAAGTAACGGCCGTTCCAGTCAGCGTTCCGACTGAAATGGTCGCTCCGGGCACAAAGTTTGTCCCTGATATCGTTAAGGCACTGCTTGGCGTTATTCCATAGGTTGCACTGGATGGACTCACCCCGGTCAGGGTTGGTTGCGGAATGACTACCGCAAAAGCCGATGCCAGGATTTCAGAAAGTCCGCCGCCCGCCGCGGGATTCGTCACCGTCACGGGATAAGCCCCCGGTAAGAGAGAGGTGTTTGCCCAGTAGAAGGAGAGTTTACTGCTGGAAAGATAAACAAACGGATGAGCTGCCGTGGCAGGCGTATTTAATACAACGGCTGCTCCTGTCAAGTTTCCAACTGAAATGATTGCCCCAGGGGCAAAATTTGTCCCAATAATCGAAACATCCCCACCGGGCGTTACCCCATAGGTCACGCCGGAAGGACTGACTCCTGAAAGAGTCGGTTGGGGGGGGACAATCGTAAAAGCCGCCGGAAGGATTGCCATCAGTCCGCCTCCTGCCGAAGGATTGGTCACCGTCACGGTATAAGATCCCGGTGCAAGGGAAGTATTTGCCCAGTAAAACGAAAGTCTGCCGCTTGAAAGATAGACAAAAGGTGTGGACGCCGTAGCTGGTGCGACGGATGGGATGGCTGTTCCTGTCAGCGTTCCGATTGAAATGGTAGCCCCGGGGGCAAAGTTCGTCCCTAAAATCGTTACATCCCCGCTGAGTGTGACCCCGTAGGTCAAACTGGAAGGAATCACCCCCGAGAGGGATGGCTGGGGAGCAACGACTTTGAAAACCGCCGGCAAACTCGCAGATTGTCCCCCTCCCGACAATGGATTGGTCACCATCACATCATATGTTCCTGCTGATAGAGAAGTATTGCTCCAATACACAGAAAGTCGGGTGCTGGAAAGATAAACAAACGGATT